>NZ_JAVRCK010000165.1:0-9031 GCF_034530815.1 Nostoc sp. DedSLP03 | reverse complement strand
CTCCGTATTATCTCGTAGTCTTTTTCAGAAATCAAATATGATTCCTATAGATGTAGATGAGGTTGTTAAGTCTATTCGTCAAGCGGTATCTGAAGAACATCAGTTACAAGTCTATGCGATCGTGCTACTAAAGACAGCAAGCATCCCGAAAACTTCTAGTGGAAAAATTCAGCGTCATGCTTGTCGAATTGGTTTTTTAAATCAAAGTTTGGATGTTGTCGGTAAGTGGATTGCAGGTATTGAACAAATACACTTACAACAACTTCAGGCAGAAGCAGAAGTTCTTTGGAAACAAGTGCAAAATTTAGATGTCGAGCAGCCGAAAGCTGAACAGAAATCATTCAAGTCAACTTTTACAGAAAAAGAAATTCAAGCCTGGCTAATATCTCATCTTGCCATGTACTTAAAAATACCTCCTGATGAGATAGACATTCAAGAATCTTTTGCTGCATACGGTTTAGATTCAGCAGTAGCGATCAGTATGACTGATGAATTAGCGCAATGGATTGACTGTGAACTTGAAATTACTCTTTTCTGGGAATATCCCGATATCGAAACACTAGCACAGTATTTAGCAGTGAAATCTCAGTTATCATCAACAACTTCTCCAGTTGTCGTTTAAAAATAAATTCGCTCAATTAAACAATTTAACAAGGCGAACAAAGAAGTTATGACTAATAATCAAACCAAAGCGATCGGGTTAACAAAACCATTCAAATTCAATCTTTTTGATCCCAATGTTCGCATTAATCCTTATCCAACTTACCATTGTCTCCGTTCTGAATCTCCAGTACATCAATACTTTGTTGGAGGTGATTGGCTTGTTAGCCGTTATGCTGATGTTAAAGAAGTTTTGAGAAGTGGTTATGTTCGCAGTCAGGACAAACCAAAATCTATAGAAGAAAGAAACAAATATCTGGAAGATAAGGGAAAAAATTTGAATACTCTTGCCCATACTACCAGCCAATTTTTGTTTTATATGAATCCACCAGACCATACCAGATTACGTAATTTGGTAATGAAAGTTTTTTCTCCTATTGTTGTTGAACAAATGCGCCCCCGTATTCAAGAAATAGTGAATGAATTACTTGACAAAGTTCGGTACAAGGGGAATATGGATATTATTGCCGATTTTGCGATTCCACTTCCTGTCATGGTGATTAGTAGGTTGTTGGGAATACCACAAGAAGATGAAGACCAGCTTAATGAGTGGTCTAATGTTTTGGCTCGTATCTTAGACTCACTCGTGTCACTAGAAGAATTTGAAGCCATGAATGAGGTTACAGAAGTATTTAAGGAGTATTTACGTGCTCTCATTGCCAAACGAGAAAAACAGCCACAAGCAGACTTGATTAGTGCCTTAATTGCAGCTAAAGAGCAGAGTGACAGGTTAAGTGAGGAGGAACTATTAGCAACTTGCATCATGTTATTTGCAACAGGTGAAGAAAGTACAGTAAATACCATCGGTAATGGAATGCTGGCATTATTAAATCATCCTGACCAAATAGAAGAACTCAAAAGGGAACCAACATTAATCCAAAGTGCAGTAGAGGAAATACTTCGCTATGATAGCCCAGTTCAGACAACAACTCGCATTGCTACTGTTAACTTTGAAATAGGCAACCAAACAATTCAAGCAGGTGAAAAGGTAGTTCTTTGTTTAGGGGCTGCTAACCGAGATCCAGCACAATTTCCAGATCCCGATCGCTTCAATATTAATCGAAATCCCAATCTCCACGTTGCTTTTGGTGATGGTATTCATTATTGCTTAGGAGCTGGGCTAGCACGTATTCAAGCACAAATTGCAATTAATACACTTATTCAGCAATTTCCTAATTTGAAGTTAGCTTCAGACAAACTAGAGTTACGAAAAAATACAGTTTTACGTGGCTTTAAAGCTCTTTCTGTAAGTTTTACTTGCTAAGTAATTTCTGTCAAGTTAGAGTATTTACAGGAGAGATGTGCAATGGAGTCAATTTCTAATACAAATCAGACTGAAAAACTAGGGTTTGCAAAAGCTATTAAATTCAATCCTTATGACCCAAAGTTTCAGGCGAATCCCTATCCCATCTACCACAATCTTCGCTCTGTTGAACCAATACACCAGAGCTTTACAGGTATGTGGGTAATTACTCGCTATGTTGATGCCAAAGCAGTTTTGCGCGACCCTCGCTTTTGTGTCAATAAAATGTCAAATAATGTTAAACATAAAAGTTATTATCTAAAGCAGCAAGATTTTAATACACTTGCACAAGCCATTGACAAATGGTTAATATTTTTAGATCCGCCCGAACACACAAGATTACGAGGGCTAATTAGTAAAGCTTTTACTTCTACAACTATCAAATTTCTGCGTCCTCAAATTCAAAAAATTACCGATGAATTGATTAGCAAAGTTCGGCATCAGGGTTTTATAGATATCATGTCCGATTTTGCTTGCCCATTACCTTGTAGTGTTATTGCTGCAATACTAGGAGTACCGATTGAAGATTGGGTTAAGCTGTATCATTGGTCAGATAAACTGTCTAATATTTTAGATCCACTTAGGTCTTTGTCAGACTATGAGCAAATGAATCAAGTGGCATTAGAATTTACAGATTACTTTAAAAGCTTGATTGCCCAACGTCAAAAAAGTCCTCAACAAGATTTGCTAAGTGCTTTAATTACAGTTAAAGAACAGGACAAAAAGCTAAGTGAAGAAGAAATTATATCTATCTGTATGTTATTGTTCTTTGCTGGTGAAGAAACCACAGTAAATCTTATAAGTAACGGTATGCTTGCTCTCTTGCATCATCCACAGCAGATGCAACAATTAAAGACACAACCAACACTCATCCAAAGTGCTGTGGAAGAAATGCTACGTTATGATAGCCCAATCCAAATCATCACAAGAGTAGCAACTGAAGACATTGATATAGATGGTATTACTATTCGAGTTGGTGAGAAAGTTCTTGTTATTTTAGGTGCTGCAAATCGCGATCCCGCACAATTTCCTGACCCCGATCGCTTCGATATTACACGAGCTAATAATAGTCATTTAGCTTTTGTTGATGGTATTCACTATTGTTTGGGTGCAGTATTGGCGCGAATTGAAGCTGAAATTGCCATTAATACACTTGTGCAACAATTATCGGACTTAAAGCTATCACAAGATCGGCTTGAATGGTGTAACAAGGTTGGTTCTCGCAGGCTAAAGGCTCTCCCTGTTACTTTTAAGCCATCAATTTAAGTATAACGAATTCAGGGTTGATTCTTCAGGAAGATTGACTAAAAAACTATTTAGGAGTCAAAGTAATAACTGTGGATCTAGCTAAAAGATAAAGTTGCCTTCAGGCATGGAAGAAGTGTATATATTCATGGGAATATTCGGAATTATGACTTAATAATATGAACACAAATTTCACTCAGAAATTCTCTCAACCCATAGTAAAGAAAGTTGCTATTGTCGGTGCTGGCCCAGGCGGTTTAGCTGCTGCGATCGCACTGAGAAGCCAAGGGATAGAGGTGCAAGTATACGAAAAAGCCCAAGAATTTCGTCCGGCGGGAACTGGACTAGGGCTAGCTCCCAACGGCTTGAATTCTCTAGATGCGATCGCGCCGGGAATTGTCGAAACTCTCAAAAGTTCTGGATGCGAAGTTCACCATACGGTTTTAAAGAGTATTCAAGGAGAAACAATCCGAACTCACGCAACTAAATATTTAGAGCAATACGGACAACCGTTATTGACTGTTTGGTGGTATCGTCTACAGCAAGTCTTAGCATCGAGATTGCCCTCTGATATCATTCACCTCAATCATCGCTGCATCGGCTTTGAGCAAGATGCAAACGGTGTGAAAATTCATTTTGATGGCAAAAAATCAGTAGATGCAGATTTGCTGATTGGGGCTGATGGCGTTAACTCTGCCATTAGAGAAACTTTATTTGGCGAGGGTAAGCCTAATTATATCGGTAGTATGTGTTGGCGTGCCGTCATTGAGTATCGCCATGAGCTATTTAATGACTATGAACTAGTTTTTGCCAAAGGTAATCAACAGTTTATGTACCTTCTGAATGTGGGTGGCGGCTATACCAGTTGGATTAGTCGCAAGTTCTCGCCTGAGTATTCCCTTTCGCACAGCGCTGATGAAGTGAAGTCTCGTATTCTCCATGAATTAGCCGACTGGGATAAATCCTTCCGGGAGGTGGTAGAAGCGACACCAGCCGAGGAAATTTGGGAAGGGCCGATTTGCGATCGCCCACCGTTAACTCAATGGAGTCAAGGCAGAGTCACTCTCTTAGGCGATGCCGCTCATCCAATGGCACCTGCAATGGGACAAGGAGCCAATACCACTTTTGAAGATGCATACCACCTACGAGAGTGTTTTTCTAATTCAGCTAATCTGCAAGAAGCTCTGACTAGCTACGAACAGTGTCGCATCGAGCGGACAAAACTCATCCAAGCTCGTAGTGCCTTGGGTGAAATGCGGTACTACGACATTAACACCGTGCCATCTACTGGGCAGACGCAAGAGCGGCAAATGAGTATGAATGATGATTTTCACAAATGGGTGTACGACTTTAAGCCATCTGTAAAAAGTTAAATTCTAGTGTGGTATGAGTAAAGTTTCTTCGATCGCAACTAGTGCATAAACCCACAGCAAGCCTTAATCGTATCGAGTAATTTGAGATTAGCAGAAGTAACTGTTTTTAGTCAAGCCCTCAAACACAATAAATTCGTTGAATAATTGAGAATTAGTCGCACAAAATCAACATAACTTAATCAAAATGTTAATTTTTATGAAAAGCTAATAGCTATCCAATACAGCTCAGAATGAGTAATAAAATCCAGATGTAGAGACGCGATTTATCGCGTCTTGAAAAACCAATTATCTACATGAATGACCTTTAACTCAAGCGTATTGGATCGCTATTAGCTTTTTGGGGTAAATTGAAGTATTAAATCTCGCTTTGGAGTTGCTAGTTTACCCCTCTTTCCGGTCGAGATTAAGCGCAAGTAATCAGTTTAGCGTCTAGTTTTCAATTCCTGAAAATTCTCAATTGTCAAAAAGATTTCTTCATCAGCTATTTGACTATTGTAATCGATATTAATTTTAGTTGGATAGCCAAGTTTAGCATTGTATTCTACATCCAGGTTGAATGCCTTACGGTTGATAGCATCTTGAATCACATTAAATAGTTCGGGAATTGTATCGTATTTTTGAAAGAATTCTGGATTAACTGGTTGACCTGTAGCTACAGAAGTGACTGAAATTGGTTGACCATTACGTACTCGAATAACTACTGGCCCTCTAGCATCTGGTATGCAGAAGCAACTGTTGCTAACCGTAATACTATAGTTAGAAATATTTGCCTGCTCCCACAAACGTTTATTAAATTTCAACCGTCTTGAATTCAAACTATTATTCGTTTGCGTTTGATATTGTGCTTTCTCTGCGCTAGTTTCGGATATAGCTGGTAGGTTCATACTTAGAGAAAGCAATAGTGTTGCACTGATAATGATAGGTAAACGCATGTTAATCGATCTCTTAGGTTACAAAATCTTTCTATTATTAGAGTACAGCAAAATTTAACTTATTTACAATATTCCGGTTAAATAAACTTTATTTTTAATTAAACTTTTATGTAAATAAATAAAATTGTATTTTTAATAATTTACATCTAGAATCTAACTTTCAAAACATAAATTAGGAACTTTTTCGGAATATTTTCGATCGCCCAAAATTGCCTGATTTTCCAAAGCAATGTCTCCAGCTGACTACGCCTTTGCAGCCTCGTACTTTATGCAAAAGAAAACTGTTGTATAATCCTCCCCATCCTTGAAGTATGAGGAGGATGGGGAGGATTCAATTATCCTTAATTAGCAACATTGATGATTGCTAATTAGAATTTCGCTGTCAGCTTGCAGACATGCCTTAGCTTCTATGGATTTTGAGAGATGTTTACGCAACGATCTCAAAGTTTGTCGCTGATAATAATGGTGGGGCTGTGAATTGATTGTTATCGTTATCAATGTTGGCAAACAAACTACCTGTCCCATAGCCTGGTGATGTCAAGTTTTGGTTGAAGAACAAGTTGCCAGTTCCAAGACTGTAAGTAATGAGTCCAGAGCTAGTTGCAGCGGCTGCATCATTAGCTACTGTCTTAATTTGGGACAGATTATTGAGTCCGGCAAAAGTTGTCTTATCGAGGACAATTTTATCGCTAAAGTAGCTGAAGTCAGTAATTTTATCTACACCGAGATCGGCACCATTGTACCCAGTACCTGAGTTGAATACAAAGCGATCGCTACCAGCACCACCAGTCAGAATGTCATTACCTTTACCACCTCGTAAAATATCATTACCAGCATCTCCATAGAGTAAGTCATTGCCAGCACCACCATAGAGAACGTCATTACCCTCACCACCAAAGGCTCTTAACGTTGTCGCTGTGCCACTACCATCCAGGAAGTCATTGCCAGCCCCACCTGTGAACCAGACTGCATTTACAGAAGTTCCTGACAGGTTGTTGACATCGAGGATGTCATCACCACCACTACCATTGATTTCAAACCTTTCTGCACTGTCTACAGTCAGAGTGAAAGGAACCAAGTTCAGGCGATCAAAGATTGCTCTGCCTTGAGCATCTTGTTGCAGGCGGAAGTTGTCTCCTACACCCGCGCCGTTGACCTCAACCACGTCATAGCCAGCGTTACCGCTGATTCTGTCGCTACCATCACCATTGTTCCAGATCAGGCGATCGTTGCCGTTTCCGCCAGTGAAGGTGTCATTGCCACGATTTCCAACTATAGTATCGTTCCCGTCCCCACCAGATAGAAAGTCGATACCATCGCCACCTCGTAACAGGTCATTACCTGTATCACCATAAAGGTTATCATTGCCAGCACCACCTGTGAGACTGTCATTACCCTCACCACCGAAGGCTCTCAACGTAGTCGCTGTGCCACTACCATCCAGCACATCATTGCCAGCCCCGCCTGTGAACCAGACTGCAGTTACAGAAGTTCCTGACAGGTTGTTGACATCGAGGGTGTCATCACCACCACCACCATTGATTTCAAATCTTTCTGCACTGTCTACAGTCAGAGTGAAGGGAACCAAGTTCAGGCGATCGAAGATTGCTCTACCTTGAGCATCTTGTTCTAGGCGGAAGTTGTCTCCTACACCCGCGCCGTTGACCTCAACCACGTCATAGCCAGCGTTACCGCTCATTCTATCGCTACCGTCACCATTGTTCCAGATCAGGCGATCGTTGCCGTTTCCGCCAATGAAGGTGTCGTTGCCACGATCTCCGATTAGGGTATCTTCTCCATTGCCACCGGATAGAAAGTCGATACCATCGCCACCTCGTAACAGGTCATTACCGGCATTTCCAAAAAGGCTGTCATTTCCACCCAAACCATTGAAGTTATCAGAAGCGGCATTACTAATACCTACATCTGCACCATTAGTCGGGCCTGGGCCTGGAATCCAAGTTACTGCCATGATTAATACTCCTAATTCTTAATTTATCTCAGCGAACAATGAGTTACTAATACTTCATTTTTAAGAAATGTTTGGAAGTACTAGTTTCTCTCTATGAACTAGAAAACTTATAGTTTTTAGCTGCTAAGTATTAATCAGAGATATTTTCTTGTTTTATGCAGAAGATTGATTTTTGTAAAACTTCTTCACTATAAGTTTTAGAGACAGACCTGACCTTTTCACAGCATTTTAAAATAAAGAATAGCTTGTGAATGCCTTTTGTAAACTACCTTTCAACTGATTGAACGATTTCCGCTAAAGTTCAAAATAGTGCTTCTGATCTGCGAGGATTCAATACCTACTTGTTAAATTTACCACCTGATTGCTAAGTACATACATTGCTTCAAATGTATTGATTGCACAGTCATCGATCACTTTTATGAGAAGCTCCAAATCTCATTAAAAGCGATGCCAAAAAATAATTTCAAGCGTTAGGACAAAAAGTGCAATCAGTATCTTACCTAGTGTAATAGGCATTATATTCAACACATGATTTAATTTCATGTGTTTTTAAGAATACCCATCCATAGTCCAATCTTGAAGAGATAAATTAGGAACTTTGCTAAAATCTTTGTGATCACGCGTAACGATAATTGCCTGGTTAGCCAGAGCGATCGCAGGAATGAGAAAATGGGTGGATGTGAAGAAGTCTCCGGTTAATCCAGCATAAAGCCCCTTGGCAAACTGATGTTCTCTCCCTGATGGCACAAAGGAGTTGTTTGAAACTATTGAAAATAAGTCTTTTACTTGTACACTATGTTCGAGATTTATTTGATATCTGGCTGGCTCAATATAAGCTTGGGCGTGAAGTATTTGATAGAAGACTGCATTCCTGTACATCTCAAAACGAATTGATTCTTCTATCTGCTCTGGATTATTGGATAAGCCTAACTTGGGTTGACGAGCTACAACTTTACCCATCTGATTAATCATTGAAGATGGGAATAAATGATACAGCAGATTGCAAGTTTATGAAGTACAGTAACAGCAGTGAATAAACCAATTTTTTATATGTTTGGGATTGACCAAATTAAGTGCAGTAGCGATTAAAATATCGACCATTGTTGTGGTAGTTGGAGAAAATTGACGCAAAAAAGCTTTAAGTTGTGACCACCAATTCTCAATAGGATTAAAATCAGGTGAATATGGTGCAAGATACTGAACACTAGCACCCTTTGATTGAATCAACCCCTCAATCGAAGCTACTTTGTGAGCCGGAAGATTATCCATAACCACGACTGCGCCTGGCCACAACACAGGAAGTAAACATTTTTCAATGAATACCTCAAAAGCATTGCCACCCATCGACCCATTTAAGGTGATGACCGCCAAGACTTTGTTCAGACTGATTGCACCGATAACTGTGACTTTTGACCCACGATAAAAGGGTTTTTTGTCATATACTCTTTGTCCTAACGGGCTTCTAGCATGAGAGCGTGTCAACCCTAACAATAACGTGAGTTCGACGGTTAGAAAAAGGCAAAAAGCCTGCTATGTATAGATTTGC
>NZ_JAVRCK010000164.1:0-9313 GCF_034530815.1 Nostoc sp. DedSLP03 | reverse complement strand
ATGATTTCGCTTTTTTACTATTTGCTTATTCCGGAGAGTGACAGAAGAGGGTTATTTTGCCGGGGGCGGAGATTGACAATCGATTCAAAAATCATTTTCCCAGTCAAAGGCATAAAACTGGCTGCCCAGATATTTTCTTGCCGACTACCATCACCCAAAAGAGCCTGTTCGCAGTCATAATGCAAATCACCACCACCAACCAGCACCCGACGTTCGATATCGACTGCTGTTTTTATGTAAAACTTGTGTTCAGTAAGCATTTGTTCAAGTTGCTCCGGGGTAGCGCTCTCGCGTAACAGCAAAATCATTCAACTGAAAACCTCTGTAATATCATCAAAGCTAACTAGAAGGGCGCTCTGTTTCTTGCAACCAACCCAAAATAGTCAACGCCAACTCCCAGGATTCGCGCCGCTCCCAATTAGGTAAGTGATTTAGTACTTGTGCAAGGAATATTGCTGGGTTTTCCAATTCTCCGCCACGAGCCGCAACACCATCCCTAACGAGCGCCCCCAAAGTGGCGGCTTGATTCCCTTTATAGTCAGGCTGTCTCTTAATTTCATCAACAATCCAGTCCGGTACTGTGATTGTTTTAAATCCTGATTTCGGCATACATAACAGAGAAATAATATAAAGATAGTACGGCAGTTTGCGTTATGTTTGCAAATATCTGTGCGGTATGGTACGTTAAAGAATGGAATACTCCCACAATAGCTTCACAAATAGTAGGAGCAATCGTAATGAAAAATATTGGTATTAAGCCAATACATTCTAAAGAATTTAAAAAAGTCCATAATTTCTCGACTTACCAAATGAGTCGTTTGTCAGGTTACTCAGTCGAGGCGCTAAAAAACTGGTTAGCTGATGAAAATAGCTCCAGATTTGTCGAACCAAAGCCGTATGTACTTAATCATTTTGGGGCGATTCATAATTACTTATTAAGAAGTTAGTGTTTCCCAAACACTAAGCCATTAGAAAAACCCTCCCCTCCAGTCAGTGGTTTTTTTATTATTAGTATTATCAGTACCGGAATTCAATCGGAATTTAATCGGAACTCAACCGGAACTCAACCGGAACTCAGTCGGAACTCTAGGAGCCGAAACCATTGCTAATTCAGGGAAGCTGTGTAGTTGAAGAATTGTTAACACGAGAGGAGGCAGCCAAAAAATTGGAGCCATCAGTTGGAATTAGACAGTTCCAAAAGTATCTAGACTTAGCTTCTTTATACTTGCCGGAATTTGAGGATTTTCGGGACGAAGATAATGGAGGGTTAAACGGACGAGCGAAGTTGACAAACTGGCACTTACCTGTGCTTCAAAGAATTAGAAGTTACGTTTTAGCCAAAGGTTCTTTGAAAAAAGTGGCAATTGAATTAAAAAATCACCCCGAAAAGTTTTTAGGAGCCTAAATCATGATCGTTAAAGAATTTGCACAAGCTCTCAACAAAGTACCTGGAAAAGTAGTTGATGAACTACGCCGTCAATATCCAGAGCAAAAATGGACGGTCGATTCACAAGTTCCAGAGGAGATTTTAGCTAGATTTCGAGACATTACTAATAGTGAGAGATTACAGCCTCAACAATCACCCATAGCAGGTATACCCGAAGCTACAATCACCAAAGCTGATGAGGCAATTCAACAAGCCTCATACAAGTTGACTGCGGCTGATAAAGAGACTATTTCTGGTGCTATAGCCGTTCAAAATGAGCAATCTAAGATTTTGGGTGCATCAACTGGTGTCACAGGAGCTTTGTTGTTCATGGAATCCTTGATTGGAGCCAAAGGGACGGTGTTGGATGCCTTCGCTGAACAATCCATGTTGGAAGTTGATAACCAGATTACCGAGATAGATCAGAGTTTGATTAATTTGGCAGAAGAAGCCTCAACAAGGCTGGGGAAGTCGATTCAAAAAAAAGAACAACTCAAAGCGCGACTCAATTTGTTGCGGGAGAGAGTCAGTTCAATGGGGACACAGATCCGATTTTAGAAGCTTATAAAACAGTGGCAGTATTGCTACAAATTCAAAATGAAACTGTTGCCACTGTTGCCGAAATTCGATTACTTCAAGAACTATTAACTCATCAAAGGAAAAAACAGGTCATGGATATTCTGAGTACGGGATTGTTTGCTACTTCGGTTGTTGGCGCTTTCGGTGGTAGTGCATATATCGTTGGTAGCGTTGTCGCTACTGGATTAATTGGCAGTGGGATATTCATTCTCTTGGGATTACTTGTAGGTATAGGATTGACTTTTCTGGGACGGGCATCAAAGTAAAAGTGATGGGCGATAGTGTTTCACAGCACTGTTTCATGAAACGTTTCATGAAACTGTTTCAACGGTTTCATCAATGTTTCAGGGCGTGAAACACCATGAAACAGCATTCCCCCAGCGTGAAACGTGAAACATGAAACATGAAACACCAGCTAATTCCTTGCTCAAAAGCCCTTATGAAAGGTAGTGATTCATCCAACTGTTTCACAGCACTGTTTCACAAAACTGTTTCAACGGTTTCATCAATGTTTCAGACTTGTGAAACAGCGTGAAACATGAAACGCCTTGTTTTAGATGGGAAAAATTTGTACCAAGAAAGCGCTGTAGCACAGTAGTCTCATGTATAAGAAACAACTGTATCTAGCTTTGGCTGGTGTTGGCATTTGTATCTTGCCTGTAATCATCCCCTTAGTACCCAAATTGGGGGCTTATGCCGAGATTCAACGGTTAAAAGCCTCGGAAGAATTAGAGCGTTCACGTATAGAAGAACGGGCAAAAACCAGCTATGCGTTATATGAAGCCGGAGTCATGCCCACAAGTCGCAAGTTGAGAATTACCAATTACTTTGATAGCGCTAAACGCAATCCCAGACCAGATACAACCCTTTATCAAGATGATGAGATTATTGATGTTTTTGACGCAACGGGTAGGTGTATTGGACGAATTGAAGAAGGAATTTGGAAGTGGAAGCACAAAGCCAAAGAGATTTGTAAAAGCGTTCAAAATATCAAACCAGTGAGGAAAAAGTAATGGCTAATAGTTCATCAAGTGCGGAAACTAATAGTACTGGCAACAGCGATAGTAAGCCTAAAGGTAAGAAGCGATCGCTTGGTGAAATCATCGATTTTTGTGCCAAGGCTGTAGTGATGATTGTCGGTTTACCCATTAGAGCAGCCGCCGCGATTGTCAATCAGTTTGTTGCTAATGGAGGTGCAGGTCGCGCGTTAGTTGGCGGGATTTTATTTATCGGCGGTTCCATGATTAGTGCTGATTCAACTTGGCAATTAATCTTTCAAGGCCCGCCTGTATGCCCGTGGTTTGAGCCGACTTGGAATTGGCTAAATGTGCCGTTTGCATTGCTTAACCCGTTTTTTTACCTTGCATTCATAATTTCTGTAGGCGTTCAGGTCATCGAAGCCCACGCCCTACGGGGTAAGAACCCAGATTCCGCACGACGGGAGCTTCAAGACCACATGGTTTATGACCTTGAAACTAAGCCTAGTGGCAAGATTGACTTAGTAGGCCAACTCTGGGCGGACTACAAAACCGCAGGTATACGCGATCGCTCAAGCGCTGGGCTAGTTGTGATTGCGGTTTGGGCATTCGATATTGTCACCACCTTTGCTGCTCGTAACCCATTTGAATTTACAGCACCATTCATGATTTTGGGCTGTATTTTGTTTAACATCGGCACAATGATGGCGGGTGAAATTGGGTTTGCCATCTGGCGGTTGACCAAAGATTAAAACCAAGTCGCAAGTGAGAAGTCGCAAGTCGCAAGTAAGTTTTGTAACGGGGATTTAGACCCCGCAAACACATACTTGCGGCAGAAGCCGGGGACTTAAACTGAACCGTTTGAGAGTTCTTCACTTGCGACTTGCGACTTGCGACTTGCGACTTGCGACTTGATTAAAGTGAGCGCCGCTCAATAACTCTTGAGTCGAGCGGCACTCAATAACTCTTCAGGGCATTTCTTTTATGCAAAGTAATAATATCCCGAAAATTACAACTAAGGAAACGGAATATTTACGCGAATCATATCCTAGCTTGTCTCACTTGGAAGCCGGAAATATTGCCCAATGGCTGCAAGAAAGAAAAGATGGATTATTTGAAATGGCCCGAGTTTCTGAGAACGAAGCAGACATGACCCGTGTACTTGGTTTATTGGCTTCTGGGATCGGAGCAGTTTGTTATGCGGTCAATCCACTGGCGCTAGTTGGTGGTTTAATTGGCGGCGCTGCGTGGCTATGGTTTGTTGTCGAACATTCCAACAGAACCAAGGAGATTGCCCCCTTGCCTTTTGTGCGTGGTAATTTTGTAGACGCTCTAGCTCGTGCTGGGGATTATGATGCTAGGAGCAATTATCAAGCGGATCATCTTGCCAATACTGTTAAATTCCTAGAACGACAATCAGCAGAAGAGTACGCTTTTCTCCATGCTGAATTTGAAAATATTAGTCAGTATTTAACCCAAGTTGAGCCAGGAAAACGTTTTTACGCTTATCGCTGGATGTTTGGCTGGTTTGGCAAGCTCAAGGGTCGTCAGCTACCCACTTA
This sequence comes from Nostoc sp. DedSLP03, assembly GCF_034530815.1. Taxonomy (NCBI): domain Bacteria; kingdom Bacillati; phylum Cyanobacteriota; class Cyanophyceae; order Nostocales; family Nostocaceae; genus Nostoc; species Nostoc sp. DedSLP03. The sequence goes on along the minus strand of NZ_JAVRCK010000164.1, from coordinate 4,769 downwards.
TGAAAGCATGGCTCTCCATTTACAGAATGTGACAATTGACAGTCGGGTGAATCGGTCGGAGATAAGTGCGATCGCACAGGCAAACGTCCAGTTACCACCGACCGTAGATATCAAGCAGTTTCAATCACCGACTGTAGATATTGGCAAAATGAACCAAGCTGCGGAGCTTTCTAGACCGACAGAGTTACAACCATCTTCCTCTGATGAGCTTGCACCAGAAACTTTAATTAATCTTCCTCTGACTAATAGGGCAAACGCACTTATCGCTGCTTTAACGAAAAGTGGATTCCAAGTAGAGGATATGATGAGTTCTCAAGTCATTGCGATCGCTGGTACTCAACGAGGTGGCAAGGGAACTTTAGCAGCAATCTTGGCAACATTATCAACAGCACTTGACCCCGCATTGAACACCCAATACTTTACAGCCGGGGTGGACGTTTACCCCTTTGCCTGCAACTTAACCTCTGCCCTTAAGTACCCAGATATTGATACAGATGGGGCTGATCAACTCGTCGCTCGTGATTTATTGAAATTTCTTAAGGGTTTAGATGGAAGCGAACCTTACTCCCATAAAAACTTACTGCTAGTAATTGATGAGGCGATGCGGTTGCTGTCATTGTTGGAGGAGAGCGATCGCACCTGGGCGATTCAATATTTACTTTCTCGCTTCGCTAAATCTGGTGGTACATTAATTATCGTGCTGCATGGCTCCAACCTGACAAGCGTGGTCGGTAAAGCTACGGCTGGGCTGGCAGATACCTTTAAGCAATCAGTTAACTTTATTGGTTGTGTAGCTCAAGCGGTTAGCGCTGGTGGTTTACGCAAAATGAATGTCGCTAGTGGAGAATATTTCAAAGCCAACCCTAACAACTTTGGAGAACCTGTTAGCGGTGGCAACTTGGGCATGATTCCCGAATGGCTAAAGACCCATTTGCACCCAGGCAATGGGCAACCAGATCCGGCTAGAACATTACTTCAATTCTTCCCGGAATTAGTTCAACAGCATGAAAGGGCAGTCATACCCAGAGGGGAGAAAATTGCACCATCAGACGCAGTTAATCATCTGGAGTCCATTTTTTCAAAGCCTTATCAAGAAGTGGAATTTCTGGAAGTAGAAGAGAGTAGTGTTTCTGAGGCTGATTTGGAACAGATTGTGGCGATCGTTGCAGCTACTGTTAGCCCTCCAACTTCTTTTGCTGCTATCAGAAACAGCCGCAAGTGGGGCGAAGAGAAAAAGAGTGTTCTTTACTTGAGGAATGCCTTGTCACAATTGATTGACAGTAACCGATTGTGCGGAAATGAAAAAGATGGTTTTAGCGTTTTTAACATTAACCACTAATATTCGTCACAGTGACCGTTGAGTTCCGGTCGAGTTCCGGTCAAGTTCCGGTATTCTCACATCTCCAAGTCCGACTGAAAAAGAAAGCCTTTTTATCTCTCCAGCAAGATTTAATTTTTCTAAATATTTTCTGGAATGTCGGAGCATAGAGAGTTTAAAATGAGTGATAAATTAACTTATTCTTTACAAAAATTAGCCATAAGTCCAGTTAAAGCAGACAGACTGGCTATTTGTAGATTGGAAAAAGAGTACGGCGCTTCTTTATCAGAAATCGTTGGTGAACTCGAAGATTATACCATAGTCTATCAATCCATATCAGACGAAAGGGCTAAACCCAAAAATCAGTTGATTATCGTTTGCTGTTATGGCTGTCTTTGGGGCGCAGTTATCGGAATTGCGACGTTGTTTATCAAGCCCAGCGTTACTGTAGCGGCGATTGGGTTGGGTTTTACAGCTGGGGTGTCTGGGAAATTGCTGGTTCAAAAAGAGGAATAAGTTGAAGTAGTTGAAGATTGGTTTTAATTGTTTGGTTTTAATTGTTTAGCTTAACTCTTGGATTTATGGGAGTAAATATGTCTTGGTCTAAATCTATTTCTCTTAATGTTGCTAATAAGCTTTTTGACGTAATTGGGGTTTCTTTTGAGCAAAACGAATTAGAGGGTGGTTACATCGCTAAACATGAAAGTAAGACCTTGAGAAGGCCAACATTGACTGCTTGTTGTATAGCTGTTTTGAGTGATTGGGTAACAATTAAAGAGGATTAATTTGAGTGTAAATGGATAAGGGATAATACAAGGAATGTGAATTTCTGGCAGAGCCATTGCTAAGGTCAGACTACGCTTTTGTAACAAGGGCGTGGTCTACAACGAAAATAAATTAGTCGATGTCAAGCGATCGCTGAAGACATTGTGGACATTGGCAACGTCTACCATAGGCATCACACTTATCCTAATATTTTCTCAATTTCTTTTAGGATCTCAGCTAAAAAAGGAGCATCTGATTTAACGATATTATCCTCACTTCCATCATGTTTATGATGAGGAAAGGTAGTCAGATTTAATTTTCGGTGATGTTCAGTATTGTCATAGCGAAAAATTAGATTATTCTCTGAATTCATATATTGATAGCTATACATTTTTCTATCAAGGGATATTTCAACATAAATAAATTCCCTCAAATGCAGCAAGGAGTTATCTTTAAATTCGAGTTTGGCTCTGATAAAACCTTCATACATTCCTCTTTTTTCATTTTCTATATGAAATATTTTAACTATCTCGGAGGATTCAATTAAAATTTCAACTTGCTGAAAATAATCTTCAATCAACAAAATCAATCTCCTCTATGGATTCTTTTGCTTGTTGTAAATGTGCCAACATTCGAGCTTCTCCAATCCACTCATCAAAGTCAAAATTATGGGATAATTCATCATTATTAAACTGAGTGATAAATTCTTCAGTCGATAATTTATATTTGGTTTCAAATTCCTGAATCCTTTCTTCTGTTCTTTTGATTCCTGCTGTCACACTCTGTAATCTTTCTGACAAAGCACTTTGAATAATGCGTTTGAGGGAATCTGGATCTTTTGACCGGAGTTTGAGTTCAGCCATTATTTTTCCTCTCTTGCTACTCTTGAATGAGCAGTTGTTATTGTATATGAAAATGGAAAAGAATCTGTGAGCAATAGCACTTTTTCGATTTCACTTTCTTAAGCTATCAATTAAAACAGTTATCAGTTATCAGTTAAAACCCAAGGACTTTACGACTTGACTGACAACTGTTTACTGTTAAAAGCCATCGCCTATCTAAAATGAATTTTTTATAGTAAACTTATACTATTATTTCTTACCTGCTTGCACACGCCCTTTTGCACCTTGTGTCACCTTCGGTTCTTCTGACTTACTGGAGTTAACCATTTTCACCAAGTGCTGATTTAGATAACTTTGCGCCGAAATATAAAGACTTTCCCAAATCTCTTGATTGCGGCTGATTTTTGTGCCGACTGTATTCCCTGCTGTTTTTTCCGACACCAAATATTTACGGAAGTAGTTATTCCACAGGTGTTGGAGAAAATCTTCGGCGAATTCGTCAAAAGGAATAATCCATTTATATTCCTTGTCTAGAAATACCCGATATGATGCGATTATCGGTAGTGCCAAGTCAGTTGGCGCACCAAACCCGAATGAATACTTGCTGTCAGGCAATAACGTCGTTTTACGTATATCAATTGAAGCTAAATCGTTAGCACCCTTTCTTCTGGGGTTGCTGATATATTCTTGAATTATTTCATAGAGTCTTTGCTCTATCCACAGAGCATGAGTCAAGAGAGGCAGTAAAGCAGTTAATCTTTCCCTTTCTGCGTCTGTGATATTACTTGGGAGACTCATCCCTGCTGGGTGTTTGGTTCGTTTATTGCCGTCGGGGTTGTATTTATTTCTGTCAAGGCAGTAAAGGAGCTTGAGCAAATGGGTTACATTACACTGGGCATTTCTGGGAGCGCCGCTTTGGTTTTGGTAATAAGCGATGCGGAATTTTCTATCTTCTTTCTGTTCTAACTGAGCTAAATACTGCTTGATGAATTTGTAATCACCCCTAGCGTTGACTTTGGAGCGAGAATCTACTGGAGTTGTGGTGTTGGAGGCCAGGGCTATATCCTTAGCCTCGTCTTCCGAGAGTCCGATGTGAATCGTAACTTTTACCCTCGCTTGGGTTAAGTCGTATTTGTAATTTTTCGCTTGCTCAAATGCTAAAACTGTATGCCCACCGTTGATAATCCCATCGCTACCGCCCTCGTTAGCTTCTAAAATTTCTAGCTCCAGTTCAGTTTTGTTCTTGACAGGTTTAGCAATATTAGCTGACAGAACGATTCCACTGTGGCGAGAGAAGAATTTTTCGGGTTCGGTTGTCAGTGAGTCGAAGACTTGTCTGTAGGTCGCGCTTTTGCGGTTCGGTTCGCGGATGTTCGGTTCTAGGGGGAGGTCTATCGGGAAGCTGTCTACATGGGCGGTGGCAATGATGCAGTTTGGGTTCGCTTGAAAATAGTTATCTATTTTTAGATTCCAAGTCTTGGGCATAGTTGATTTGCAATGTCAGGGGAATTTCCATGTTAACTAAAACCCGTATCTAATATCCCGTTTCTCGCTAATGCCAAGTACAGAATTATGTTGCGTCGTCTTGTTCTCTAAAGATTTACTTTATAAATAGTCTCTAATGATGCTTCCTTTATTGAAACGATGGAAGAACTCTATTAGCAAGTGAAAACCAAAAATCAGAACTTGATTTAAATTCTTATATACTAAGTACAGCAAGAGTACAGCAAGATGGCGATCGCTCCTTCCGTGCAAATCCTTGTAACTCTCTCCTGTTTAGAAAGCAGTTAGGGACTTCCAGAAAATAAACTATTCCACTACCAGTAATGATAATCATTTTAAAG
>NZ_JAVRCK010000163.1:0-9397 GCF_034530815.1 Nostoc sp. DedSLP03 | reverse complement strand
TCTTCCTCCGTATTATCTCGTAGTCTTTTTCAGAAATCAAATATGATTCCTATATTATGGATAACTTTGCTACGGGTAGATATCAAATCTTGGATAATTTCATTTAGTGGGGGAAGGGAAATATCAGTTAATCCTTTGGCGCTTTGCTCAACAACACTATGGATTAAAAGTTTATTATAAAGTTCACGTTGTTCGCCAATGGAGAGTTTGCCATTGGATTTAATCTTTAAACGAAAATCAGCATTCTCCTGTTTTGCGATATCAGCCCATCGATGATTATCTTCTAGCTCTTGCCAGTATTGACCAAGCAGAGGATGAAGGGGTAAAGGAATGCTCTTGATGTCAGATTTGCTTAATTGATGTTGAAAAGTAGATATTTTTTTGATTGGTTTAGCTACTGCTGTATTAGCTGGCTCCAGATTGATATCTTGAGAGTTGCTAGCTAGGTCAAACGTAGAGTCCGGGGAAAGAAAATTTTGTTCAACCTGTGCTGCTGTGTAAGGAACAGAATTACTTTTTTGTTGCTTATTTTCTAAGTCTTGCCAAAGTTTAGCAATTTTCGGGTGAAGAGGCACTTCAATATCACGGGTAGCATGAGGATTGACAGTTGCTTCCTTAGCAGGTCGTTGAATATCCAACTTTTGAGCAAGTAATCTGAGTTTAGCTATGTCTTGTTCAGTAATAGCAAGAGTCTTAAGTTGATGTGTCATACCTGAATCTGTTCTGCTAAATTCAAAGCTGGCAGCAACTCTTGTAGCACCCGTATGTTCAGTTTTCAGAAGTTGCAGAGTAGATGTAGTATCAAGTTGACTTTTCTGGTAGAGAATACGGTAATTGCCCAACTCCAAATCATCACAACCAGTCCTTTTTAGAGTTTGAGTGAGGATTTGCAAGATTTCAGAAGTTTTAAAGCTCTCTAAAATTGTGTGCGTACCATTAAGGGAGAGTGAACCAAGGGTATTAGCAATCTTCCTGGGGTCTTCATCGACTGAAGGTAGTTGTTTGCCACTTTTGAGATAATCAGCAACTAACAAAAACTCCTGCCTTTCGATTGGAAACATATCTTTAGGTTGCTCAGACAGAGTGATAGCTCCCCATTTATCGGCATAAAATTGCATTAGTGCTAAGGTTTCGTCAGCGCGGCGATGAATACTGTAATTATTGCCGGATTTTATGATAGTAAAAGCATCAGCCTGATAAACTAAATTACCATCTTTTTCAACACCATAATTCTTCACAAGGGCATAAGCTACAGAAGCAATTTCCTTATTTTCTCTAGCTTCTAAACGCTTTCTGAAAAAATTCTGCTGGTATTGTTTAACCTGTTCTCTTCTTGCCCAAGAATCAAAGGAGTGAACCGATACCTCCTTTAAAGGTAGAGAAGCGTTTTGAGCAGGAGCAACTTCTTCTTTACTTTCATCGGCAAGTACTTCAGCATCTATTACTTGCCCTCCTATATTTTGAGATGAACTTTCTGGGGTTGTAATTAGGTCTGTTGGTTGTATGATTGACAACTTGGAACGAGTTTTTCCAAAAAGAGCAATTGTCTGTTCTTCTTCCACACTTTCTCTTGACGGATTTAGATTAACAGTGCCATCACCAAGTTGTTCATAAAGATGGATCTGTTCACCATTTTTCAGAAAGACTGTCAAGCGTAAATCGGGTGGCTGATTTTTCTCCCACCAATCATTCAGGGGGACAGATGCAATAAACGCTTGCCTAAAAGCTGACGCGCCCTGTGCAACAATCAAATCATCTACACCTTTTTCTGGGCCTGGTAATTTAACGATACTGACCTGAGCGCCAGCATCAGATAAAAGTTGACCAGTACGGTATGTAGCGATATCAATGTTGCGCTTAGTTTTATACCGAGTTTCATAGTCAAAGCAAATTTTGATGTCCCTGTTTGGGGTAGCAAAAACTGCCAATTCATCATGTAATATAGGCACAATTTGATTCCCCAGCCCATCCTTACTACGATAGCCAGCATAAATCCCTGGTAATCCAATTGCTGCTTCACCTTGGCTCAATAGGCTAGCGGCCTTCTTGGCTCCTTCGGCGAGTGTGACTGGAACATTATGTTTCCACACACAGTACCAAAACCCCGATTTGCGATCGCTAATACTTGGTTCAACTCCAGCTTTAGAATAAATTTGTTGAGCGATATCTTGGGGAACATCCAACAGGAAGATGCTTAATTCAACTTGAGGGGGATGTTCGTATTTGATAAACTTGCCTCTGTTATCGGCTTTTTCTCTCGGATTATTAGGTTTGTAGCATCCCCATATTTTTTGATCGGGTTTATCTCCCGGCTCGTTTGCTGAAAAAGAACGAGGATCTACACCAGCATTACACCACCAGCCCCCATCCTCAAGGTGAGAATATTTGTTGAGCATTCCAGTAGATAGTCGTCCGGTATTAATACGTTCTAAATTCTTGCTGTACATGAGATATTCCCATGCTTCATGCTCAAGTTCTATTGGGTCTAAGTGTAAGCTCTTAAAATTAAGCTCGACAATTTCTGGAGCGATCGCACTTTCCTCGACTAATTCTTGCCAGTGGTTTGGATCTATGCGTGAAGAAGAGGTAGGGGGCAGGGAGCTTTTTGCTGGCGTTGCACTTAGAGAATGCCCTAAGTGCAGATTTGGCGATGAAACAAGGTTATTGTCCAGAAATTGTTCTGTTGAACCGTTCTCTTTCTCTAAGTGCAACTCTACTCCTCCTACCGCCTCCTCTGCAACGCCAGCCCAAATTGTTGAGTCAGCCTCTTGAACGATTGGTATAACTACTAGTTCAACGGGTGTAGCAGAATTGGGCAAAAATGGAGGTGTACCAGACGGCGGTAAAATCGGAGGTGAATCACTGGGGGATAATTTAGGAGGTGTATTAGGAGCAGGCAAAAGTGGATCTGTATTATCCGGTGGTAAAAGTGGAAATTCATCATCAGATGGTAAAAGCGGAGTTAATAATTCTGTTAATAATTTTTCAAATTCTTCAAACTCTGCTTGAATAGATTCCTCGGTTTGCGGGTCAAATTTCTGCCATTTCCAACCACCATTTTCATCAGGAGTCATGACATAAGTCTCTTGACCAATTGACAATTTCAATCTCTTATTTATTTCATCATCTATTGCTAACCCTATCGAGTCCAATACAAATTTTAGATAAGGAGCTATCACTGCTCTGGCAAAGTATTCACTGCTTTTGGCATAAGCAGAACTCAATTGTAAATGTCGTTCATCAAACATAAGACTATTAACTGTTAATTTTGGAGTTTGCAAACGTTATACCGATATTTGTATGCCAACTCTTGGCGATGAGTTCAGTTTTCCTTGATCCCATTGAGATAAAGATTTTTGCACAATCTGAGAACAGCATCTTTGGAGGATTTCATATTGTTTCCAATCAGCTCCCAAGCAGGCTAAATCAATAAGTTTACCTGTTGGAGTAACGCGATTAAAGATAATATGCAGATGAAGAGAATCAGGTGTAATTTCCCAAAAGCTAATAGACTGTAAATCATCCCAACCAATACCATGAACATATTGATTTAAAATTTGTTGGCAAGATTCTTCTGTCAGAGGCTGATGAATATTTTTTAAAGTAATTATGGTATAAATGCCAACTTTTTTAAGTTTTGGCCTTCGATAAGAGAGAGCTTGAAAACTGGCAATGATTTCGGAAGTCTCAGCATGAATATCTAAAAAGCTGACTGAGCAAGTCTTTCGATTCCATGCTATTTCTTCAAGGATACTAAAACTCTCAATAGCAAATTCTTCAATAATCATTCGCATAAGGAAAAGTTCTCAATGAAAGGGAAATAGGGAATAAGGAACTTTTAACAGGGGTAATGGAAACGAGGATTTATACCCATCTACAATTCACTACTGGCTGTTTTAAATAAAAACATTTGATTCAACATCAATCAATGAACTAACCTCAGACATATCCAAAGGCAAAGAGTTATTAGAAACTTCTGGAGTATTTTGAGATAAAGGGAAACGATTGTTAATATTAGCAATTCGCATATCTAAGTCTTGCTGAGTTGGAAATTTTTGAGTACTTTTCCGAGCTAAAAGACTGACAATGTTAGCCCATCGCTGCTGGTTATATTCTTCAATATCTCGAATAGCTTGAGGTATTTTGAGAGATTTTAGCAAAGGAACCGACCCCTCATTTTTATTAGAATAAGCAGGGTTAATGAAGACACATTTACCTGGAGGCAACTTCAAAAACTGGGCTGACTCAAAGAGTTTTTTAGTTTTTTCCTGCTCACTAGTAGTAGTGTTTGCTTTTCCCCCGCCTGTAGAACGGCTTTTATGCTTGTACTTGATTTCCTCATCGCCCAAGAAACTGGAGAATAATTGTGCAGACTCATTTTCACCAGGATTAAAAACAAACTTAGTCCCGCAAGCCCCAAGAATAGTCTTAGCAACTTCCTTTCCATAATTTTTCTCAAGCTGCCCCATATTCTGCCAGCCCAGGATACCGCAGAACCCCTCAGAGCGTGATTCGTTCAGCCATTTGAATAAGTCTGGTAAGTAAAGAGAAGGCAGCTCATCGAGTGCAACTATAAGAGGATCAAGACGCTTTTTAGCAATGTTCCGAGCAATTGTCATGTGTAAAATGCTGGTGAGCAAAGGGCTAACTGCGTCCCGACGTTCTCTGTCTAGTCCGAAGATAATCATCTGTTTACCTTTGATTGATAAGGGAAGAGTAGTCTTACCAATGAAACAACCAATAGTATTTTTGGCCATGAAGCGAGTGAACATTATGCTAGCGGTAGATACAATGCCAGCAACAGTTTTTTCACTTGCGGCGGAACTGAACAACTGACCAAAGGCAATTTTAATCCAAGGATTGAGATTAGCTGCCATCAATCTTTGCACCATAAGTTCCGAAGAAAGTATGGCAGCACTGGTCATAACATCAGCGCATTCGCCAAACTCTTTAGTCAACATCAAGATAGCTTGTGTCAACTGATCCCCTGCTGGAGCAAAGAAACCATCTTCACTACTGTTACTAAGGATGCGAAAATTTTTATTAATTACAGTAGCGATTTGCCTAGCTGTTTCAGCATCACTACTATCTCGTAAAAAGTCCAATGGATTACAAACTTCCGATTCCGGGAATCCTGGGGCGAAAATGTGAACATCATAGCCCTGACCCTTAGCGTAAGCAGCTATTTTGGCTTGGGAGGGATACTTAAAATCATAAGCAATTATCGGAAATCCTTGGTCAATGGCAGAGTAAATTGCGGGGTTAATAGCACTGAAAGTTTTACCACTACCGGGAGCGCCAATTGCCGCCGTCCCTCGTTGAACATCAGGAATATAAAAAGTAGTGCCAGCGCCACTTTCTTGTTTAGCACCCTTGCATTTATGCTTACCTATGTAAAGTGCAGCACTATCACATTTGGGTGAATTTATTTGTTGTAGCGCCTTTTTCTTGGCAGCAGCAGTTTCTTTAGTACCTCCCCAGTAACTAGTCGCAATCTTCTTTTTATTACTGCCATCGCCAAAAAATACTCTCATTAAAATGTAAGCAGCCAACATACTTATAATTGCTAATCCACTTGGCTTAAATAAATGATGAGTGTACTTACCAATGTCGCTATGTGGATTTTGTAACTGTTCAAAATGAAATGGTTGGTTGTTTGTAGAAGTAGTCAAATTATTGCTCATCACGCAAAAATTCAGGAATAAGAATAGCTAATCAGGAACAGTAGAGGGACTACCAAAAATAATTGGGTCTTTTTCGTGATAATTGATAAACGGAACTGGCCCAATAAAGTAGGGAGTACAAGTCCGACCAACAAAAGGAATAGTCTTGCAGAAACGGAAAAACATAGCAGTGTTAACGGAACCGCTTGATTCATCTATATCCCAAACAACTTGTTTAAATGATTTACCAAAGGGATGACGACCTGTTGGCTCAAGACCACCATTAGCTACAGCTAAAATTCCATAGCCACCTTTTACTTTTTGGACTTTACCCGAAATCCATTGCGCTCCAGTGGTCTGACCAAGACCTGAAGCTTCAAAGTGGACGCAATTATGGGACTTGCAAGGGACATTAAAACCCTCTTGATAACTGCCAGAAATGCTGCGAATCCGGTTAGCTTCTATATCTCCCAATGGCAAATCTACTTGACCAACGAAAGAAAGATCCGGCTCTGGCACATTAGGAAAATTATTCCAAGATAAATCCTTCAATCCGGGGATGTCTGAAATTAGAGTATCTTGCCAATTAGCAAATTCATCAAATGATGAGTTTTCAATCCCCGGAATCGATGTCAGCTTGTATTTAGACAAATCAATTTCATTGCCGAGAGTGATATTATCTAAATTGTAATAATTAGCAACGTTACCAATTCTTTGATTAGTACTGATACCCATTTGGCGAAAAAAGTCGGCTATGGGTGCTACACTACTGGCTGATTGATTAGCTAAATCAGGTATAGCCTTGACTAAATCGCTAAGGGTTTGAGTTTTGATTATTCCAAAATCATCAAGCTTTAAACTATCTAAATCAATAGCTAATGCCTGAGATATCGTCGAAAGGGTAAGCTTTTCAATATTCAGATTGGCATCTTCAAAATCCCCAAGCTCCATAAAATCGCCAATACTTTGTCCAGCTTGCCAAGTTCTAGTCTGATTCCCTCTCACGGATGGGTAAGTCACATTACCAGATTCAGATACAATCATGTCTTGAAACTTCATTTTTGACCAGTCTGGAATCAAGCCATTCTTGCTACTAACAAATGGGACTTGTGCTGATGCTTTGGGCAGTATAAATCCAATTACCTGATTCATGATTCCATACTTACAAAAACTGTGAATAAACAATCCTCCTAGCAACCCAAACAATATTAAATAGCGAATCGTGTCAAAACTAATTTTGGGCGAACGCTTTGATGTTTTCATATTTGTCCAAGCTCAATTAATTTGTTAACTAATTTAAGTGAAACACCAGCTTGAAGAGCAGCAGCAGGCATTTGCTCTCCACCTTGAAAATGAGTCAAGAATTGCTCAATCCGATTGTGAAGTTCATCAGATGAAGAGAGCAAACCATTACTAATCGCTACTCTCATCCCCGCTCTGATTTGTTTTATGGTGTTGATAGTTTGTACTAAGGGCGATAATCTCGGTCGAGCTACTAGAGAAAATGGCTTGTCGTTAATAATTGACACTTGACTATATTCAGGACGGGAATTAGATGGGGTAACTTGAAAGTGGTAAACTTTGCGCGAGCCAGAAGCAGTTTGAGTAATCACTGTAAGCAAAGTTGCACTCGTTTGCGGCAGTCCTGGAACCGGAAGCTTTTTAATCCGGCGTAAGTGAAGTAATCCAGCACTACTGTTTTGACAGTTCTGGTCGATTCCCTCTAAACAACCATCAGTGTCAATCAGAACTTGCGAGGGATCGTCAATCCACACCCGCTTCACCATCTCATTGACTTCATAAAATGAAATTGATACGCCTGAGCCATTCCAGACCTTAATTTTTTGCAGCTTGGCAGTGCTGCCACTAACCTGAGATTGCTTTATAGTGCGGACTGTACTTTGAGCATAGGTTTTGACTGGAACTAGACACACTGCCAAAAAAGCAGCAACCCCAAGCTGGAGCGCTGTCATGAGTTTTAACTTCTTCATGGCAACTCCAGAGAACGATTCACCAAAAACGTAATCTTCGTCCCCTGTGGGATATACCAAACATCGGGACGAGCGATGATTTCTTGGTTAGAAGTTTCTGCACGACGAGCAATGATGTCACTAAGCTTGCCAAAAGCACCTTGTAAGAATGCCCCGCCAATATTGCGCTGGCTGTTTGAAGTCGTGCTAGAGCTAAATGTCCCTGTAGCAGAATTAATTACACTGCTACTGGAATCAGATTGATTCAGGATTGTTCCTACTTGGCCCAAACCACTGACTAATCCCACAGTCAAGTCAGAACCTCCCCCTTTCTTATCTTGGAACTGTTTAGCTAACAACGGTTTCCCGCCTTCTCCTAATACAGAAATTGCACCGCTACTAATTGGGTACTCAGTGTTATCTTTGATAATGCTCGTGACTTGCACACTTACATAAGAGCCACCATTAACCTGTAGGGGTTCAACGGCCAATAAAGTGCCTTTATGAATTGCCACATTTCCATAGTTGTCATGCAAATCAGCCGTTAATCTAGCAACATAGCGTTTACTATCATCTGGAGCCTGCTGTTGTTGGAAGCGAGTATTTTCGCTTTGCTGCTTGACCACTGGAGTCACTAAAACACCATTTGCGAATTCCCCAACGACTAAATAGCGAGTTTTACGCTGTTGCAGAATTTGGTTTTCTTGAGACAAGTAATTACCATCTGCTATTTGTTTATCAGATTTAGAATCGGCTAACCAACGAGGGCGAATTTTCTCAATTTCTGTGGATGTACTGTTAGAGAAGTTAGGGCGTGTTTGCTGTGTTGTATAAACACTATTGGGTGGCTGTACTTTAATTTGTGTTGTATTCGGTGTTTGAAAGGATGTCGCCTCTGTTGATATCTGCTGGTTATTTGAAGTAGGTATATAAGCGATTTTTCCGTAAGATCCTAAGCTGCGAAGTCGATTAAATTCAGCTATCACGTCTGTTGGCGTTTCTGTTTTCGGCGTAGCAGTCCTAACAGGATTACTAATTCTTGGCAATGTTTGATTACGAGGTGGTGATGAAATAGTCGGGTTAGTTCTACTCGGAACGTAATATCGTCTAGGGCTATAACTTTGTGTTTGTGCAACAGGTGTAGCTGTTGGTGTTGGTGGTGAAGCTGCAACACTCACAGGTTTATTATTAACTTTAACTTCCTGCTTACTCTGATTAATCTTATTTAATTCATCTTCTTGCTGATTCAGCGCTAACTTAGCGTAAACATCCCCATCTGTTTGCTCAACTTGTTCTTTATTTCCTGAAGACTTTGGTTCTTCAATAGTTTTAGTAGTATCGCGGTTATCAGGATTAAAAATTCCATTCAGCAGCCAAAATATAGCTAGGAAGGTCAATCCAAAAGGGAGTGCTATGACCAACAATCTTGACCAGGGAGAAGTAATTACTGTATGTTTAGTTGTGACTGATGGATTATCTAATTCTCGCTCTGACGTAATTTCCCTTGGGCTGGAATCTGAACTCATTGCTGAAGATTTTAAGTCATCATCTATTTGGAGAAAATCATCTACAGTTGATGAGCTATTAATGTGAGTATTTGTCATTGTCTGTTAGCCAAATTTAAATCGACGATTTGCGTAATTTCTAATCCAGCTTGCCTGACTTGATATATTTTCTTTGCCAGAGCAGTAGTATCATTAGGGATGTTTGGGACTTCCAGAAAATAAACTATTCCACTACCAGTAATGATAATCATTTTAAAGG
>NZ_JAVRCK010000162.1:0-9631 GCF_034530815.1 Nostoc sp. DedSLP03 | reverse complement strand
TTAGGTCATTTCTAAAAATACAGCATTTGCGATCGCACCTGCGGAATGTGGGCTACAAGAGTGCAAAAGGTACAAATGCCAAGAGGTCTATTGTTTTGACCTTTGCCAACCTTACTAAGGAGATGTGCCGCAGGTGGTGGGATTTTTTACTATGCGTATTCATAAATAATTAGTATCAAAATAAATGTAATTATAATTAGAAATGATTAAGTTTTACGGGCAATACATAAACATATTCATATTTTAACTAAAATAAATTCCGTAAATTCCCCCTTGCTACTGATATTTTAGATTATTTAAAAGTAAAAGTTAGTGCAATCAGCCTTGAAAATTCTAGAGAGTTAATAAGTGGAAAAACAGCACCGATATAACTGGTTCAAAGCTGTGAGATTTTTTCGTCAGCAAGAATTACTTGCCCTGTTGTTGGGGATTTTCTTCTCAATCTCTGTATTCCTACTCTGGCAGAGACTTTTAATCCAAAATCCGGGTTTATTAACACAACTAGAATTAATTGCATGGTTATTAGTTGTTGTCACGTTGACATTATCAATCTATTTTGCCTTGGCAATGAATGCAAGAAACCAACAAATAACAGCAATTAATCAGGAGTTAACTCACAGAATTTTTGAACAGAAACAGATAGAAATTGCCTCGATCGCCAGTGAAAATCGTTTGCGACAGCTACTGGAAACAGTCAAAGTCATCCCTTGGGAATTAGACTTGAAAACTTGGCGATTTATTTACGTAGGGCCGCAAGCGGTAGACTTGTTAAATTATCCGATCGCAGAGTGGTACGAGGAAAATTTTTGGGTTAATCATCTGCATCCAGATGACAAGGAAAATTCTGTTCGTTTTTGTCAAGAAGCAACTGCTAGGTGCGAAAATCACGAATTGGAATATCGGATGTTAGCTGCTGATGGGCGAGTTGTTTGGCTGCGAGACATTGTTAGTGTCGTTGAGGAAGCCGGAACTGCGATCGGGTTGAGGGGATTTATGTTTGACATTACTGATTTAAAGCTGGTTGAAGAAACCTTGAGGTTGAGGGAGAGGGCACTTGCTGCCACCAGTAATGGAATTATGATTGCCGATGCCAGAATCGCCTACAATCCCATTATTTACGTTAATCCTGCCTTTGAGCAAATAACAGGCTACAGTGCTACTGATGTAATTGGGCAAAACTGTCGATTTTTGCAACGCACAGATACCCAGCAACCAGCACTTAATGAATTGCGCTCATCTATTCAAGCTGGAAGAAGTTGCAAAGTTGTTCTTCGCAACTATCGCAAAGATGGTAGTTTGTTTTGGAATGAATTGAGTATTTCTCCGATTCATGACGACAAGGGTGAGTTAAGTCACTTCATTGGCATCCAGAGAGATATTAGCGATGTCTACAACGAGCTTTGCTTACGCAGGCAAGCCGAAGCCAATCTACGTCGGCAAGCCCTCACCTTTGAAAATATGCATGATGGCGTAATTATCACAGATTTAACCGGAAGTATTATTGACTGGAATCCTGCTGCCGAAGGTATGTTTGGCTATACCAAAGCTGAAGTTTTAGCTAAACATCCCAGTATTTTGCATCAGCCGGAAGTAGCCGCAACATTAAGCGCCAACATTTTGTCAACAGTGAATCAGCAAGGACGCTGGTCAGGGGAAATACACTTTATTCGCAAAGATGGTAGTGAGGGAATTTGCGAAACAACCGTAGTTGCTCTACAGAATGAACAGGGGGAAACTGTTGCGACTGTCGGCATTAATCATGACATTACCGAACACAAACGAGCTAAAGAGGCACTGCAACAGCAATTGCATCGCACCCTACTACTCGAACAAATTACTCAAGAAATTCGTCAAAGTCTTGACACCAGCAAAATCTTTAAGACGGCTGCTACTCAAATTGGACAAGCATTTGCAGTCGATCGCTGTTTGATCCACTCTTACATTAGTAACCCCACACCCCAAATTCCCCTAGTAGCAGAATATAATACACTCCCTGGTTACTGCTCTGTATTGAAATTGGAAGTTCCCATGACTAACAATCCTCATGCCGAGCAGATGATCGCCCAAGAAAGTGCGATCGCTTCTCCAAATGTCTACGTTGAGCCTTTATTGCAAATGGTTCAGCCTATCTGCCGAGAAATTGGGCTGAAGTCTATGCTGTCAATCCGCACTTCCTATCAAGGAGAACCCAATGGAGCGATCGGTTTACATCAGTGCAGCTATTTTCGTCAATGGACACAAGATGAAATCGAATTACTAGAAGCTGTGGCGGCTCAACTGGGTATTGCTCTAGCACATGCTCACTTACTGGAACAAGAAACACGCCAACGTGAAGAACTTACCTTGAAAAACTTTGCCTTGGAGCAGGCAAAACGTCAAGCAGAAGCTGCAAATCGGGCAAAAAGTGAGTTTTTGGCCATGATGAGCCATGAAATTCGGACTCCGATGAATGCTGTTATTGCCATGACAAGTTTACTGCTGGATACTGACCTTACACCTCAACAGCAAGACTTTCTAGAAATAGTTCACAGTAGCGGAGATACTTTACTCACCATCATTAACGATATTCTAGATTTCTCCAAAATTGAATCGGGCAAACTGGAATTAGAAGAACAGCCTTTTAATTTGAGAGCTTGTGTGGAGGAGGCTATTTCCTTTTTAGCTCCGAAAGCTGCCCAAAAGGATATCGAACTAGTTTATCTGATCCAGCCCCAAGTTCCCATTGAGATCGTCGGTGATTTGACTCGTCTGCGCCAAGTCTTGATGAATCTTCTCAATAATGCGATCAAGTTTACCGAAACCGGAGAAGTATTACTCTCTGTTGAACTGGTGATTGGGGACTGGGGAGCAGGGGAGCAGGGGGAGAAATCAATTCAAAATTCAAAATTCAAAATTCAAAATTCAAACATTTTAGAACTTCTGCCCCTCTGCCCCTCTGCCTCTTATGCCCAATCCCCGATACCTGTTGAAAAAGAGCAACTTCTCTACGAAATTCAATTTGCCATCAAAGATACAGGTATTGGTATCGCACCAGAGAAAATAGAGCGATTATTTCAACCTTTCACTCAGGCTGATGTCTCCATGACTCGACGATACGGTGGCACAGGGCTGGGATTGGCGATTAGTAAGCGGCTCAGTAAGATGATGGGCGGCACTCTTTGGGTAGAAAGCCAGGGGTTTGTTGGTGGTAATTCTAGCCCTAGATGGGATAAGAGAAAATTATTATCATTTCCTGACTCTTCACCAGGTTCAACATTTTACTTCACCATTATTACCAAAGTGGCTGCTCAATCAGAACAAGCTGAATTAAGCACTTCAACCCTGCTTGCATCCAAGCGACTATTGATTGTGGATGATAATTTAACCAATCGCCAAATTCTTAGCTTGCAAGCTGAGTCTTGGAAGATGGAAACTTATGCTGCCAAATCTGGAAAAGAAGCTTTAGTTAAACTTGCTCAGGGAACACAGTTTGATATAGCTATTTTAGATATGCAGATGCCAGAAATGGATGGCATAACTCTAGCTCGTCAAATCCGCAAGCAATCTGGTTGTCAAAATCTGCCTTTGGTAATTATGACCTCTTTAGCGAAAGTAGAAACTTTTTCTGATCTTAATGATGTCCAGTTTGCTGCTGCTTTGAGTAAACCCATCAAACACTCTCAACTCTACGATGTTATGACTCGTGTTTTGGGAAATCAGCCGAGGATCGGCAGTATTTCTCATTTTCCCTTGGTAGATCGGCATTTAGGTCATCGACTGCCACTGCGAATCCTTCTGGCAGAGGACACAATTGTTAATCAGAAAGTTGCTCTATTGATGCTACAGAAAATAGGTTATGGCGCAGAGGTCGTCAGCAATGGGCTAGAAGCGATCGCAGCTCTGCAAAAACAGCGATTTGACGTAGTGTTGATGGATGTTCAGATGCCCAAAATGGATGGTTTAGAAGCAACTCGGAGAATCTGTCAAGAATGGGGGGTAGGTTTTCGTCCTTATATCATCGCCATAACTGCCAATGCCATGCAGGGCGATCGCCAACTTTGTCTTGCCGCTGGTATGGATGACTACATTAGCAAACCCATTCAACTACAAGAGTTAGCTCAAGCACTGAGCAAATGTCCACCCCAAAGAAATTTTAAATTCACTTCCATCGAACAACAAGGGGAAGTAATGCGTCCAGAATTGCAACCTTCGTCAAATATCTTAGAGTCATGGCAAAACCAGACATTAAAAAGTACCAAAATTGATGCCAAAATCCTCCAATCCTTGCAGCTTATGCTTAGAGGAGATCGTGTGGCATTTGCGGAACTAATTGAGTGTTATCTTACAGAGACAGATAGACTAGTGCAACATATCAGCACAGCGATCGCAAGTCAGGATATCCAAACTATATGGAAGACAGCACACAAACTCAAGTCCAGCAGTGCTTCTATTGGAGCTATCGTCTTGGCACACATTTGCAAGGTGTTAGAAGTACAGGCACGCAGCAGTAACTTAGAAAACAATTTAGAATTACTTTCACTACTGTATCAGGAATATGAACAAGTTAAAACTGCCTTAGAAAAAGAACTCGCGAAGGAAGCACCATGAAAGCCACTGCTCAAGAAAGCCAATCTTTAGTTTTAATTGTTGATGATGAACCTTTTATTCGCATGATACTGCGGCATTTCTTAGAGCGGGAAGGCTATCAAATAGTGGAAGCTCAAAATGGCATAGAGGCAATAAATCTTTTTAACCAATTGCACCCTGATATAGTACTCCTTGATGCCATAATGCCGGATATGGATGGATTCGAGTGTTGCACTCAGTTGGAACTTCTGGATTGTAACAAGCATACTCCAGTTTTAATGATTACAGGACTGGAAGATCAAGAGTCAGTTGACCGTGCATTTGCAGTGGGAGCAATGGATTTTGTTACCAAACCGATTCACTGGCCAGTTTTGCGACAACGGGTAAAACGCTTGATTCAGCAATCTCAGTTACAGCAAAAACTGGAAGCCGTGAATCTGGAATTGCAGCGATTAGTTACTATCGATGGATTAACTCAAGTAGCTAATCGCCGACGGTTTGAAGAGTATTTTTCCCAAGAGTGGCAGCGTCTAAAACGCGAGCAACGTCCGCTTTCTCTGATTCTTTGCGATGTTGATTTTTTCAAATTATATAATGATACCTATGGTCATCGGGTAGGCGATCGCTGTCTTCAGAAAATTGCCCAAGCTATCAAAGATATTATTAAACGTCCCGGAGATTTAGTTGCCCGTTATGGTGGGGAAGAATTTGCTGTGATTTTACCGAACACAGACACCAAAGGGGCAACTCATGTTGCCGACCAAATTTGTCGTGCTGTCCAAACATTAGCAATTCCTCATCAAAAATCCCAAGTTAGTTCTCATGTAACTATTAGTGTTGGGTTTACAACAGAAATTCCTCAGCCAGATTCTGACTTAGAAGAAATGATTACCGCAGCCGATCGGGCGTTATATCAAGCAAAGGCAGCAGGACGCGATCGCTTTGTGCAAAATATTTTACTACCCGAAAGTAGAAATTTACGCTAATGTGTCAACATTCAGTTATCTGCCCAATGCCCAATGCCCAATGCCCCATTCCCCATTTAAAAATCTACCCCTCTTTTAAGTTCTACACCTTGATTAGCATAGTGTTTGTGGCAATAAACCTCTGAGTGGACGCTAGCCAAATCAAAGTACGCGGGTGGATTTTGGCAGCGACCAGTGATAATAATTTCGGTATCGCGGGGTTTGCGGAGTAAAGCTTGGACAATGGGTTCAACGGGGAGTAATTCTAAGTCAACAGTGGGATTGAGTTCATCGAGAATAATAGTTTTATACAATCCAGAGGCGATCGCAACTTTTGCAATTTCCCAACCTCGTTCGGCTTCTACATAATCTAATTCTTGTCGGGAATTTCGCCAGACGATCGCATCTCCACCGCAACGCTGATGATCCACCACTTCTGGATATGACTGCTGCAAAGCGGCGATCGCAGCGTCTTCTGTGTAGCCGCTACCACCTTTAAGCCACTGCATAATCAATACACGGGTAGACCCTGGATGATTAATTCCCCTACCAATTGCCTGTAAAGCTTTGCCTAAAGCACTAGTAGATTTACCTTTACCAGCACCAGTATAAATTTCAATCCCTTCCAGAAAGAGGGCTTTGGCTGTTGGGTGATGATGAGGTTTCATTTCTGAGTGCAAATCTGCAATATCGAGCAATTTTTGGGGTGCGGCGCGTCCAGTGGCGATGATTTCCAACTCTTGGGGTTTAGATTTTAATGTCTTTACGACTTCATCCACTGGTAGCAAACCCAAATCCAGAACTGGGTTAATTTCATCCAAGACGACAACTGAATATAAACCACTAGCGATCGCACCTTTAGCCACATCCCAACCCCGCATTGCCTCGTCTCGGTCAAAGGTGGTAATTTCTTCTGGGCCAAAAAATTCGGCTCTCCCGGTGCGAACCTGATCAATTAAATGGGGAAACCCGCGTTGTAAAGCTGCGATCGCGCCATCTTCGTCATAATCTCGTTCTGGCCCTTTTAAAAATCGCAGTAGTAAAACACGATTAGAATTGCTAGGCGTATTTATTCCCAAGCCAATGGAGCGCAAAACCACCCCTAAAGCCGCTTGAGATTTACCTTTACCCAGACCATCGTAGACGTGAATTTGACCAATAAGCCGTTCTTGACGCACTTGCGCCGTCCGAATTCCAATACCGTTCCTTGTCATCTCTGGAAAAGCTATAACTATGGCAGTCTTTAATCTTACCTAACCTCTTGTACTCTCAGGTAGAGAAACTGCCCCTCTAACGCCTCTGTACAAGGGTTAGTTCGATCTATTAACAATATCAATAGAGGAATACTGGCACACTCGCATAGTAAAGGACAAGAACAATGGGATAATTTCCCCCATCACCCTTACTATCCCAGTTATACTCACTACAGTTAACCCTTACCCTTAAACATTTATGCTTGACAATTGGATGCTTCCCAGGGTTTTTCCCATTGGTGGATTTCTGTTTGACTTTTTATTTGTACTGATTGCTATCCCCATCGAAGCTTATGTTTTGCATTCTCGACTAAAATTTGACAAAAAAACCAGTACTTTTTATGCAATTTCTATCAATCTGTTTTCTAGCGTAATTGGTTGGTTCATATTTTTTGTATCAGAACCAATGTTACCAATACAGGTGAAATCAGAATTAATTAACTATATGTTTTTTAATAATTTTAAATCGGCGAACACACAACCTTTTATTATTTTAACTGCTTGTATAATTTTTTTTACTACGTTTTTGATGAAATTTTTCATTTTAAGGGTCTTATTATTCTCATTAAATGAATCATTTGCGACCAAGGAAGAGGAACCTAAAACATCCCAGCGCTTGCAACGGCGTCGTTTTACCACCCTTAATTTCCAAAATACTAATTTAGTTACTACTGTACTAATAGCAAACTCTCTAAGCTATACTGCAATAACTATTATTTTATTATTTCGTTCAAAATAGCAATAAACTACTTGTTTATTTCAGAGGAAAAATATTGATTAATCAGGTGTACGGAGGAATATGAATACGCTACTAAAAGATGTCTTTGGGACTTTTAAATTTGTTGAAGGGCTTTATGCGGGAATTAGAAAAATATTAATTCCACCCAAAGCTTATTCTTGGCAGACATTTATTTATTTGAGTATTTTTTCTTGGATACTTTCATATTGTGCCACAGGTTATATCAAAGATATAATTGCATTTTTCGGTTGGTTATTTTTAATTGCTGGCACAGCTTGGTATACAACCGAAGATCCTTTGAGGGTTCCTGGTACTTTTATGCCAGTCGGGGCAGTAATCACTGGATTCTTAGTGAGTGTTTTTGCATTTGGAGATCAACGAGATATAATTACACCCAGAACAATCGTTTTTTGGCCGACAATTTCAGCACTAATTACGGCAATACCAGAGTTTATCGAAGGAAATGATACCGATGCAAAAGCTCGCATTCCTAAACCACAAGATCGCCAAAGAATCATAATTTTAGTTGCTAGTAGTATGTTGCTAAGTTGCTGGATTCAGTTTCACTTTGTGACGGATAATTGGTTACGACAATATCCCAGTTTGCAGGCAGATACTTTTAAACATAGTACCTTTGTTCCTAGAACAGAAGAATTAGTAAAAATTCCCAAAAACGGCGTTATCATTCTCCAGAGACTTCAACCAATAGTAGTAGAGCAAATAGCCCAAAGACCTTGGTCAGAAGTAGAAAAATGGTTGCTAGATGCGAAACAGCGGGTAGGAAATCTGGGCAGGGAAATCATTAAAAAGAACCTGAGTAAATATGAAGAAAAGGAACTATGGCGCGTTGAACCGCGTGTAGCTAATACTAAGTCTGGATATATATTAGATTTATTAAGTATTTGGATAGGCCCGAGTTCTAACCCACGGGGCTATTACTTAAAAAAATCTTGTCGCATTGAACCAGTTGCAACAGCTACTAATTCTGAGAATAAGATTACAGTTGCAGAAATCGAATGCGATCGCGCCAGTAAATTAATTTCTGGTTCACCGCCTCCGCAGCAGTGAGGAGTGGGGCAGAGGAGCAGAGGAGCAGGGGGCAGGGGAGCAGGGGAGGCAGGGGAGGCAGGGGAGGCAGAGGGGAGAATAATAATTTCTGACAAATGACAAATGACAAATGACAAATGACTATTAACAGAATTTTTGTATTGGCAAAGAATGTGTTTCAGGAAGTGGTACGCGATCGCATCTTATATATTATTGGTTTTTATGCGCTAGTACTCGCTACTGCCTTCCGCGTCCTTCCTGAATTTGCAGCTACGGCTGAAGATAAAATGTTTTTAGACTTTGGGATGGCGGCGATGAATGCCATCGGGTTAATTATTACGATATTTATTGGTACGGGACTAATTAATAAAGAAATTGAAAAACGCACTGTTTTAGTATTAATTGCTAAACCCGTTAGTCGCAGCGAAATTATCGTCGGCAAATACTTGGGTTTATCCGCAGTTCTGGCTGTACTTGTGGCCACGATGACCGCAATTTATCTGGTATTTCTGCAAATTGGTAATATTCCTCATCCTACGGCAAGCATTCTCATTGCTGCAATTTTCTTATTTTTGCAGTTGTCATTAATTACTGCCGTGGCTATTACCTTCGGTGTTTTTACTGCTTCTCTGCTAGCGACTGTTTTAACCTTTGCGGTATATTTAATCGGAAATATTACTCAAGATTTAGTACAACTTGGTCGTCTAAGCCGTAACCCTGGTATGGAACGTCTAACTCAAGCTTTGTTTCTTTTCTTACCAGATTTATCTCGATTAGATTTGAAAAATGATGCCGTATATGGTCTGCAAGCACTACCTGACACCACCGCACTGATTATGAATGCTAGTTATGGCTTACTTTATAGTGCCATGTTGTTAGCGATCGCTATTCTAATCTTTTCACAACGTGAATTTTAGACATTGGGCATGGAGAAGAGACAAAGGAGACAAGAAAGAAGGGGGAGACAAGGAGAGATTTTCAATAACTTCTCCTTATCTTCCCTGCTTGTGATTTTACCCCCTGCGTGACCAAATTTTAAACCATAACGTGACCATAAGTTA
>NZ_JAVRCK010000161.1:0-9725 GCF_034530815.1 Nostoc sp. DedSLP03 | reverse complement strand
TTAATGGAGTTCAGAACCTCTTTAATGAAGCTCAAAGGCTCATTAATGGAGTTCAGAGCCTCTTTAATGAGTATCAAAGGCTCATTAATGGAGTTTAAAGACTCGTGTATAAATCAACTTAACGCAAAATAGGCGATCGCTCATACAAATTTTGAAAGATAGGCGATCGCTGCTAACCTGCAAAGCCAAATTCAATTCTGACTTTCTCAATTACGAATTACGTTAGCCTAGTGGGGCGTAGCCCATTACGAATTACGAATTAAATCTTGTACTCTCACTAGCATTTGCCTAACTGCCTCAGCATCAGGAGATTGGATACGCTGTAATATCTCCAAGGCTGGCTGCAAATAATCTAGTGCTTGATTGTAATCGCCCTGTTGTTCTGCTATGTGTCCTAAACACCATAAAGTCATAGCTTGACCTTGAACATCGCCGATTTGTTCTGTGATGGCAAGGGATTGTTTATAAAGGGCGATTGCTTCCTTGATTTCTCCGCTTTTGGCCTTTAGTATCCCCAGTTGTTGCAACGTCACTGCCTGACCTCCAATATCGCCGATTTGTTCTTTGAGAGCAAGCGATTGTTTATAAAGAGTGATCGCTTCCTTAATTTCTGCCCTATCAGCTTTAAGAATCCCCAGTTGGTGCAACGTTGCTGCTTGGCCTTGAACATTCCCGATTTGTTCTGTGATGTCAAGCGATTTTTTATAAAGGGCGATCGCTTCTTCTATTTCTCCCCTATCAGCTTTAAGACTTCCCAAACAGTGCAACGTTGCTGCTTTGGTTTCAACATCGCCGATTTGTTCTGTGATGGCAAGAGATTGTTCAAAAAAGGCGAGTGCTTCGTTGATTTTTCCTGTATTTAGTTTTAGTCTCCCCAGTTCGTGCAACGTCACTGCCTTATCATCGGCTTGTTTTGTGATGTCAAGCGATTTTTTATAAAGGGCGATCGCTTCTTCTATTTCTCCCCCATTAGCTTTGAGATATCCCAAATTGTGAATAATTCTAGCTTTATCTTCTTCGTCTTCTGCTGGACAAATATTTAGGGCTTGTTGATAATGCTCTTGGGCTTTACTTACATCACCTAGTTCTTGTTCAGAGCGAGCTAATTAATGTAATACCAAGTGATGTTCAGCAATTTCTAGAGTAGAGTTGCACAATTGAACAACTTCCCGAAATCGGCTTTGACTTTTCCAACGCCTTGCCAGGTTCTCTGCGATTTCTACAGCAATTTTGTCTACCTTCCCTCGCAACGCCAGCCGATGAATTTCTAAACCTTGTTCCTCGGTTGTGATTTTCGCCTCCTCCCGCCAAAGGCGATACAACACCTCAGCCGCTTGCTTATGCAAAGCTTCCTCATTTGACCGTATCTGCACAGGCAAAATGCGCGGCACTCGTAACGCTTGATCATGGCTCACTTCCAACAGTCCTAAAGCTACCGCCCGACTAATATAATCTTCCAAATTGGGGATATTCTCACAAACTGCGGCTAAAGCTTCCCTCGGTACTGGTAACTCAAACACCAAACCCCGTGACAACATCTCCTGCATGGTTGTATCCATCTGTTCCAGCAACGCCTCTGCTAAAACTTGCTCTCGCAACTCCACCGGATCTGCTGCTAACCGATTCAAAATTGCCGCCACATCAACACTTTCATCATTCCCCTTTCTCGCCTGTGGGGAGGGGGTTAGGGGGTGGGGTGCTAACAATTTATCCAACCATTCCAGCAAGCGGGGATTACCATCAGCCAACTTCTGCGCCTGCGATTTTAACGCCTCATCCACCTGAGATTTAGCACTAAAGGCAGTGAGGCGATTAAACTTTTTTTGTAAATCTGCGCCTTGCAGTGCATCCAACGGCTGCTTGTGGAAATACTGCAACTGAGTAAATTCAAAATCGTAACGGCAAGTAATAATGATGCGGTGAGAAGTGAAATTTTCTTTAATTGCCCAAACTAAAGCCGTCAACACCTCGGCTGCTTCCGGTTGCAGACGACCTAACCCCCCTAACCCCCCTTCCCTACCAGGGAATGGGGGAACTTGACTCCCCTCTCCGCCTCGGGGAGGGGTTGGGGGAGAGGTCTCTAAATTCACTTCAAAGTCATCCAGCACCAACAAAAACGGCTTCGCTTCTTCATACAACTGCTGAAAAACTCGCCGCAACCGATATTTCAATTCTTCATCGTAATTTTGTAGGCTTTTGCGCTGTTCGTTGTCATCCAACTTTTCTGTTAACCGACTCACTAAACTAGCTTCATCGATTTGCCCCACCCAGACAACACGCTCAAAATTGGGCAGTCTGTCACAAAGCCTAGCTGCTAAACTACTTTTACCCAAACCGCCCATTCCATGAATCAACACCCCAACTTCATCGCTTGGTTGACTCAGCACCCGTAAACAACTTTGCAATTGCCGACGACGACCAACAAAACTCTCCCGTGTCGGGACTTTCACCTTACCCGCAGCATCTAAAAACTGGGTAGAAACAGAAAGCGGTGGTGCTGGTTTCCGTCCGCGAGTCCGCAAAGGTGTAACTAATGAACTTGGTAAATTACCTGCTGCATACAGCCGCAATAAATGCCAATCCCGCGCTTTGTTCTTAATTAATGTTTGATAAGTACAAGCAACAGCTTCGATGATTTGCTTTCCGGCTGATAATTCCTGATATAACGCGGCAGCTGCGGCTGTTGCATCAGAATCTAAAACCTTTTGACCCCAACCCAAAACCGCTTTTGCACCGGATTTGAGCAATTCTTCAGCCATTGACGGCACAGATCCCGAATTGCCAGCTTGTCCAGTGCGACAACCAGACAGGAAGATGAGTTTAGGCAGTCGAAATTGTAATTCTTGGGCGATATCTCCAGCACTGGCATAGTTAGCTTCACCTGTTGCTGTTTCTGTAATAAAGCGGGGTTGCCTATCTTGTAAAGTAGCATGACCCGTCAGGTGTAAAACATCAAAATAATCTCTGTCGTAACCATCGACTAAATAACCCAACTCCGACAAACAGCCGCTTTCTTCCACTGTCAGCGCTAAAGGTTGCCGCTTTGTCGCCTCCAAAATCCGTGCTTCCTCTCCCTCAAAATCCAGCACAGGTTTGACATCCAAGGGCGAAGTTGCCATAAACAAAACTTGCAGCGCCCGGTTTTCAGGTTCCCCGTCAATAGTTAATTTTTTTACCGCGCTATTGGACACCCAACGCATAGGAACAATCGCCGGGACTCGCTCAACCAAAAAGCTAACGCCATCGTGCAGCACTTCCCAAGGCAGATGGGCGAGCTTTTCTGATGTGGCGATCGCCAACACAATACCCTCACGCCGATACTTATCTAGTAAGGGTTGCAGCCAGCGATCGCTCCCATCCAACCAGTTATACAACCGCCGTCCAGTTACCGTATAATCCTCTGGTAAAAACGAAACGTAATAATCTCGCTCTGCCAACTGAATCAAATCGGTGATTTCTGATAGAGGAAGCGATCGCTTTTCATACTGGTTTGGATTATCAATAAAGTAACGTAGCTCTACGTAATTCTCATCAACTGGCTTGAGGTCGAGGTGGAGAGTTTGCACGTTCTCAATCTTGAGACTTCAGTATTTACCCCAAGTCTACCACCCCCAATTCCGTCTCTAGGATTCTAAAATTTGGCGAATCTCTTCTAGGGTTGCATCCTCTAAAAGAAGTCGCCTACCATTGCGCCCGACAATCAACACCTTTTCAATTCTTTTACCAGACTGTTTGGTTTTATACTCTTGATACCACTTGCGGATTTGTTCAGCAATAGCGATCGCACCCCCAACAATACCAACGATGGTAGCAACTGTTGCTGTTACTCCTTCTCTTTCCGGTGCATCTGAACTCACTGCATAGTTACCAGATATACCAGGAATTGCCAAAAGTGCCTCTGTTGCTGCGATTGCATCTTCACCCGCGATCGCCAACTGAATTTCTGCCATAGTGTTAATCTGCAAGTAACTCCAGGCTTATTTTAAACAACATCCCAAGGCAATTTCTTCTAAAAATTCCTAATTCTTGTCGAAAAGAATGTCTGAAAACCTAAATTTTCG
Organism: Nostoc sp. DedSLP03; assembly: GCF_034530815.1. NCBI lineage: Bacteria > Bacillati > Cyanobacteriota > Cyanophyceae > Nostocales > Nostocaceae > Nostoc > Nostoc sp. DedSLP03. The sequence goes on along the minus strand of NZ_JAVRCK010000161.1, from coordinate 5,664 downwards.
GTTTTTAGTTCTCAATCAACTTACAACAAGAGGCTTAAGCCCCTTGTTTTGTCTTAGTCCGCGCAGATGGTCACTGAGCCTGCCGAAGTGCGAACTTCGCCTGTGTAAAATGAGACTGTTGGAATATATCCCAATCACGGTTATACTTTCTCATAAAACCAGCAAAATACTTGGGGGCAATGGCCAAAAAATTCTTAGTTTGGGAAAGATATATCAGATTTTAATAACTATTAGAGGTGGCTGTAATGCCGACGATTCATTTTGTAGATGGTGAAAAAGGTGGGGTAGGAAAGTCTCTCTTTGCTAGGACAATGATTCAGTATTGTCTGGATAAGAGAATCCCATTTGTACCAGTGGAGACAGATAGATCGAATCCAGATGTTGCAGGGGTATATAAGGAAATATGTAAATATGCTGTGTTTAGTGAGAATGAACGACAGGCAAATAAGGCAGATAGAATATTTGAGTGGGCGATAGAGAAGCCAGTAATTGTGAATTTAGCCGCACAATCGCATAGAGCAGTACAAGGGTGGATTGAATCTAATCAATTACTTGAATTAGGAAGTTCGCAGGGAGTTCTGTTTTGCAAATGGTTTGTATCAACAGGAGGATACGACAGCATCAACCTGTTTGCTCAGTCAGTGAATACTTACGGTGAGAAAATTCCTCATATTCTGGTGAGGAATTTAGGGCTGTGTGATGATTGGGAGCATCTAGAGTCAGACTCCAACTATCAGAACCTAGTAAATAAATATCAGATAAAAGTTATAGATTTTCCGAAGTTAGCATACAGAGAAAGAAACATAATTGACCAAAATCGCCTGACTTTTGCAGAGGCTAGAGAATATAAAGAATTTGGGATAATTGGGAAACAGAGAATAGTGAATTTTCTGAAGCTTGCTTATGGTGCTTTTGAGAAAGTAGGTATCTGGTATGAAAAAGTTGAATAGTAGTCATTAGTCATTAGTCATTAGTCATTGGTCATTAGTCATTGGTCATTTGTCCGAAGTCATTGATCGTTAGTACCTATGACTTCGGACAAACTCTAGCAGAAGATTGGATGAGGGTACGATGGCGCACCCACCCGCCGTAAGCGATCGCTTGGCGAATTTGACTACAATCCTAAGAAAGAGTAGCAAAAACCTAAATGTCTAAAAAGTCCGATTCTCAGTTTCAAAATCTCTTTAGTTCACCCAAATCAACCAACTGGGACGAAAGATTAGCCCAAATAGCCTATCGCTTTAACCGAGAATATCAACGTGAAACCTTTGAACTCCCAGCAGAAGTACAAGCAATGCCAATATTTAGCGAGTGGATTGCTGGGAGTTTCTCAGGAAGAATTGCTTCCCCTTTCTGGGAAATTGCTAAACCTCAAAAAAATCAACACTGTATAGATATTGGCTGTGGTATCAGCTTTTTAATCTATCCTTGGCGGGATTGGCAAGCGTTTTTTCATGGGCAAGAAATCAGTAATGTGGCACGCGATACCCTGAATTCTCGCGGGCCACAGTTGAATTCTAAACTCTTCAAAGGAGTTGAGTTGGGAGCAGCTCATCAGTTAAATTATCCATCAGAGCAATTTGATTTAGCGATCGCCACCGGATTTAGCTGCTATTTTCCCCTCGAATATTGGGATGCTGTACTAGCAGAAGTGAAGCGGGTGTTAAAACCAGGTGGACATTTTGTGTTTGACGTTCTCAATCCAGAACAGCCTCTAGCAGAAGATTGGGCGGTTCTGGAAACCTATTTAGGGGCTGAAGTGTTTTTAGAGCCTTTGACTAAGTGGGAAAAAATGATTAAGACTGCTGGTGCTAAAGTCGTAACGCACAAATCAGGAGAATTATTCGAGTTGTATAAGATCCGATTTTAAAAATCTTACAGCAGATTTCAAATTGGTGAGGTACACAAGCTCGCGTCTGTTACCAAGCTATAAAGTGTGTTTTCCTCCTGAATTCTAAATTCTGAATTCTGCTGTATTATTCAGGGATAAGTGGACTCATTGGATCTAAAGAAGTTGTAAAAACAAAATAGATTACTCCAGTTCCGAGAATCATCACAGCGAGACTGAACAGCAGCACCCATCGGTCTGTTGGTTCATAAGTATCTTCTTCGATATCACGACGGACAGCAAAATAGTGTACTGTTGACAGCCACACCGTGATTAAACCCACTAGCGAGAAGACTAAACCTAACTTCCAGCCATTGCCAGGACGGGGTACTAAAGGTACTTGGAAGGCACGCAAACGCACGATAACGACACCAAAACCTAAAAGAGCAATCCCTGTCCGCATCCAAGCGAGGTAGGTACGCTCATTTGCCAAGTGATCTCGGATTCTCGACGGATTCAGTCGTCCTGGCTTTTTTTTATCTTTTTCTTCTTCTGTAGGTTTCAATTTTAACTGCATCAATAACACCCTTATCCCCAAAGCGGCTCTTATCAAAAAAATGCGAAGGTAGTAGGAAATCTCTTTCCAGATGACTTGCACCCAACACAATAGTTGCGCTACTGAAATATGCTTGTTGTGATTGTGCATTTTTTCCAAAATTTATTTTAATGCAGATATCGAAATAAAACAAGCCTAAAATTGAGGATAGATAATTGAAGAAGAATTCAGAAGTCAGAATTCAGGAGTCAGAATCAAGACGCTCGCTATCAGTCGGAGATTCAAACCTGCGACTTAATTGTTGCACCACCAAATCTAGGATTTTGTGAAAATGCAAAAACGCCGATTATTCATCCGCCAATCGTACAAAATACCCAACTGACTCTTGACTCCTGAATACTGTTCGATAAATTCAAAAAAAAAGAGCCAAGATCAAAGAGATGTTTCACCAGTTTTTGTCCTGTTCTTCTCTGATTTTGGCTGTCACCCTATTAAAATTCAGAACAATCATTCAAAAATAAACTATGCAGTTCTATTTCAAGACTGATTGCTAGGCGCATTAGGAACTCGTGTATTTATGAGATCCTGCGATATATCTGGGATAAACCAGTTAGCCTTTTTGCTGTTAACAACTTTTACAGTCGGGACATTCAATTCAATCGCAGCAGTAGCTGGATTCCTCTTAATTACTAGCTGAGTTCCATCAAGGATCTTCAGAGCCGCCGCTCCTGTCAATTCTTCACCTTGCCCATTAGGACTAGAAGTGAAATTTGCTACTTGGACATCATTCGGTAGATAGATGCCATCACAATCCCAATTATTTTTAGTGGACTGACCATCAGCTAGAAAATATAGACCATTCTCGTATACGGCATCTTCATCATCTTCTTCATTTGGTCTTTTACCGTATATCGCTATGGTATTACCTGTTTGGTTGTTGCATTGACCCCAATTGATTCCCGTCTCTAAAGCATATTTTTGCAGTGTTAATTCCTCGGTTCTCTTTTGAATTTCTTCTGGTGTCAGACCTTCAACTTGAGTTTGGGCATCTTTTGTCTGCGAGAGTTGTTTAAGAGCTTTAGTGACTTCGATGTAATCAGGGTTTTTGCTAAATTTTGGTCTATCAGCAAAAGAAGGTTGAGCAAAGGCTAGATTAGCAACAATCATTAAGACAATTAGCAGAGATTTCCAGATTTTCATGTTTTGATTCCTGTTGATGGATAAGATATTTTGCCGTTTATAATTCGTTTTGCTCAGAAAATTGATGATCCACCTCTTTCTTAGACACTTAATTTTTCTTGTTCTTCACTTGACGACTGAGTATTGAAACCTAAAATTAATGAAAATATATAACTAGAAACTACAGATAAAAGAGTCCAAGTAACATTTTCCGTGACAATAAACACGCCCAAACCAATCAAGATACAAGGGACAAAAGTATTGCCATTTTCAGTTAAAAAGTTGGCGATCGCAGGCAAGTAGGTTAACTTATAAGCGGTATAACACCATACACCCACTAAAGTAAAGAATACACTTATAATCACCAGCAGACTATCTAATTCTGAGTTGGCAAACAAGGGCACATAGACGCTGATATTATCACTGCCATTAGCAAAGGCGATGGCGGCAACATTGCAAGTTTGTGGAGAAACAAAACTCTTAACTATAGAGGGACAAGACGGCTCGGTTTCTTCTTCAGCTTCCTCAGATGAATCCTCTTCGCGTTTTAGTAAACTGCTCACACCAATGATTATTGGCATTAACCCAAGTAGTCTAATCCAGTCCTGCGGTATGATTAGTCCACCCAAGAAACCGGGAAGGCTAGCAACGATCAATGCTGCAAAACCGAGATACTGACCAGCAAAAATGTGACGACTGCGAAACGTTTTACTTATTTGTGAAAAAAACAACGTCAGAATGACAATATCATCAATATTGGTGGCAGTGAATGCGGTAATCCCTGTGGTAATTGCAGTTACTAAATCGTTCATTTATGGATGTCCTTATGTTCGTGCTTGGTAATTAGGCATGGGGCATTGGTCACTTACAAAGGACAAATGACAAATGACCAATGACAAATGACAAATGACTAAGTAAAAAGCTTTGATTTATACTTTAGTCAAACTAACCGATAGAATCAAATGCTTTTATTTGTCAAAATGATAAATGAAAGTGATTAAAATTTTGACACCAAGTCTTAGGAATACGATCAATGGCAGGAATGACGCTTGAGCAGCTAAAAATATTTCTGGCTGTAGCGCAGAACTTACACTTCACTCGCGCAGCAGAGGAGCTTTATATTACACAACCTGCTGTCAGTGCAGCGATCCACAACTTAGAGCAAGAATACGGAGTGAAACTATTCCATCGGATTGGTCGCCATATCGAAATTGCTGAAGCGGGTAAATTACTACAAGTGGAAGCGCAAAAAATTCTCGATCAAGTTTCCTTGACAGAAAGGGGGTTGCGAGAATTGAACAATCTGCAACGGGGTGAATTGAAATTAGGGTCGAGTCTAACAATTGGTAACTACTGGCTACCAAGTAAGATTAGTGAGTTTAAGAGCCAATATCCTGGTATCCAGATTGACTGTACCCTTGCCAATGCAGAAACGATTTGTGTCGGTACAGCGATGGGACAGTTTGATTTAGGTTTGGTGGAAGGAGATGTGAAGCCAGCACTTCAGAATACTCTAGAGTACGAAATAGTGGGAAGCGATCGCTTACAAATTGTAGTTGGTCAAAAACATCCTTGGTTTGAGTGGGGAGAAATTGATTTAAGCCAACTAACTCAAACTCCCTGGGTGATGCGAGTGCCAGAATCTGGAACCCAACAAAGGTTTGAAGAAGCGTTGCAAAATTGGGGGATCAACCTCAGCGAACTGAATGTAATTTTAGTGTTCACCAGTGGTGAGATGGCAAAAGCCGCAATTGAAAATGGCGTAGGCGCAACTGGAATTTCTGAGTTGATGGTAAAAAAAGAAATCCAGCTAGGAACTTTGCGGGCAATTCGAGTTATTGATAATAGAGAAGGCAACAGTGCGATGACTACGGCAGACTACGCCTACGCAGAAATAGTTCGACCTTTTTTCAAAATCAAGCATCGTCAGCGTTTTCAAACTGCTCTTTCCAAAGTCTTTGAACAAATGTTGATATCGTCTATGGATGGTTCACATCAACATGTATCAGTTATTTAAAGGAGATTGGGCATTGGGCATTGGGCATTGGCATGGGGCATTGGGAAAGAGGAGGCAGGAGGCAGAAGTTCTACAATGTTTGAA
>NZ_JAVRCK010000160.1:0-9795 GCF_034530815.1 Nostoc sp. DedSLP03 | reverse complement strand
GAAAGCTATGTCACTTATACAGCAAGCTCTTTAGCTCCACTGTCGCCCCCTGAAGATTTTCTTAACAATTTCTGGAGCTACTGCTTTTACTACTGGGCCCACAATAGCTAATAACTCTACACTCATATTGCTTGGTATATATAGTTTATATACATACTACACGCTTATTAGCTTTGTCAGTGGCTGCGCGAATTTTACAACCGATTCAGGGACGGGATAATTTTGATTTACCTGCAACTGTTGCTTTTTTCCATGAGCAACAGCAATAAACCTATCCTATTATTCTAAAAATCCTAATTATTGTCGTCAAATGGCTGTAATTTTAATCATATTATTACCCCCCTTAATCCCCCCTTGCAAAGGGGGGAAATAAGAAATCTTGTTCTCTCCCCTTTGCAAAAATCTGCTGCTGATTTTGAGCTATCGCCAAGACGGGAAATAAGAAATCTTGTTCCCTCCCCTTTGCAAGGGGAGGGTTAGGGTGGGGTAAAACTGACGCGAAAAACCAAGTGAGTAAGCTATTTCTGGCGTACGCATTTGTTATTTCGGCGATCGCATTTGTTACTTTTGCGAACACAAAAGCTATTTCAGCGAACGCAAAAGCTATTTTGGCGAATACAAAAGCTATTTCGGCGAACGCAAAAGCTATTTCAGCGAACACAAAAGCTATTTCGGCGAACGCATTTGTTACTTTGGTGTTCGCATTTGTTGCTTTTGCGAACGCATTTGTTATTTCGGCGTACTCATTTGTTACTTTTGCGAACACAAAAGCTATTTCGGCGTACTCATTTGCTATTTTTGCGTACGCAAAAGCTATTTCGGCGTATTTTAGCCAATAAGCGCTACTTCTGCATATTCCGCTTCATTTGCTCTAACTCATCCTGAGTTTCCCAGCTACGGAACTTCTCTTCTAAGTCATCAAAACCACTAGAAAAAGTGCTAGTTTGATTCGACCAGCCAATGGTTTCCGAACGCTGCTGGGTTTGCGCTTTAGCACGGGCTGTTTGTGCTTCGGCAGCTTTAGCTTGCACTTCCTGTCGGCGTTGCTGAATTTTTTTCAGTAATTCCTGAGATTGGTTAATGCGTTCTTTCAGCCCTTGCATGTGTCCCCAGCGCTGATTTCCTTCGCGCAATAGGGCTGCTTCTCGCTCAAGAGCAGCCGCCGCCAAATCCTCTCTATTGGCGTTTTTGGCTTTTTGAATGCGGATATGCCAACGCTGAATTTCTTGCGCGGTGGAGAGAATTTCTTCTTCCGATCGCTTTTCTTGTAATTTTAAATCTGCGATTAGCCTTAATGTGTCTTCTTCTTGCTCACGCAGCTGTTCTAGCAGCGCCTCTAACTCCAAATGTGGATTGTTACGCAAGAATTCTTCTAAACGGTTTTCTAGAAACCGACTCAAATCATCAAATAAGCCCACTGCTAGAACTCCAGAGATCGGGTGCGTGACTATTTTATTGTAGTAGTCAGGTGGACTTCTCGGTGTTAGTTAGATTTCAAAGTTGGGAAGAATGTATTTGGTGAAACTACGCAAATAACTTTTACTTACAACATAAGGCTTTAATCAGTATGAGTTCTGACTTTCAACCACCACCTAAGAGCTTGTCCGTACTAGCTACTGTAGGAGGAGTCGTTACCGCAGCGATCGCGATCGCACTTTTAAATGGTTGGTCTAAGAAACTTTCCAATACTTCTATTATAAAAAAAGCTGAAATATCAACATCCCCAACTACTTTACAACCCCAACCCCCTGTTTTTGGTGTCCAAGATGCTGAAATAGTTGCCAGCCTTGATGCTAAATCCGTAGTTTTGCCAGGTCAACCGATTCCTAAGAATCAATTAACAGTAGCCATAATTCCATACGTTGCTCCTGGAGTTGGAAAATTAACCCCAGAAGAAATGACAACGGCGCGTCAAGCTTGGTCATACTTCCAGCGCAACTGGAACGATGAAACCGGCTTGATCAATTCTGTTGATGGCTTTGCCTCGATAAGTATGTGGGATCAGACAGCAGCGATCGCCGCCTTAGTCAGTGCTAAAGAACTGAATATCGTGCCTGCGGCTGAATTTGAAGCCAAAATGAGCAAAATGTTGAATACACTGGCGTCAATGCCATTGTATAAAGGAGAACTACCCAACAAAGTTTACAATGCGAAAACTCTCGTACCCGTTAATTATGGTCAACTAGATAAACGAGAAGAAATTGGCTGGTCAGCCATTGATTTAGGAAGAATGGCAATCTGGCTGAAGATTGTCGAGGCAAAGTATCCAGAAATGCGATCGCAAACAGAAGCAGTTTGGAAACACTGGCAAGTCAAGCGTCTGACCACAAACGGTCAAATGTATGGTACTGCTGTCATCAAAGGCAAAGAACAATACAATCAAGAAGGTCGCTTGGGCTATGAGAATTATGCTGCTTATGGTTTGAAGCTTTGGGGTTTGGATGTTAAAAAGGCTTTAGATTATCAGTCCCATACTGCCTTTGTCGATCTTTATGGACAAGGAATTCCCTACGACAAACGGGACTATAAAAACTCTGGAGCCAATAATTACGTTCTTAGCGAACCCTATATTTTAGATGGCATTGAAACTGGGTTTCAAGCTTTGCCTAAAGCTTATGCCGATCGGATTTTAGCTGCCCAAGCCGCGCGTTATGAAGCAACAAAACAATTAACCGCCGTCACCGAAGACAACTTAGATCGCGCGCCATACTTTGTTTACAGCAGCCTATTTGTCAACGGACAACCTTGGGCAACCATTGCCGATACCAGAGAACAGCACAACAATTTGCGATTCCTCAGTGCCAAAGCTGCGATCGGCTGGCATGTGCTTTATAACACTGATTATACCCGTCAGTTATTTGATTTCGTTCAAGGCAATCTTAAGTCTCAAGAAGGCTGGTACAACGGCTTTTATGAGTCTCTGCGTCAGCCGAATAAAACTCTCACCGCTAACAATAATGGTGTAATTATGGAAAGCTTACTGTATAAACAAGTTGGGCAGCCACTTACTGTTTGGGCAGGAGTCAGGAGCTATAAGTCAACCGAGAAAACTTTGAAGAAGAATCCAGAAATCAGAAATCAGAATTCAGAATCCTCTACTCATAAAGGGATAAAGTTTTAAGGCGAGAATATTTTAATTTTTTTCGCCCACAAGGGGCAAGGTTTTAAACCAATATTCATTACCCAGTCGTACAGAATTCAATTCTGAATTCTGACTCCTGAGTTCTGAATTCTTCTTATAAATCGCATAAAAAAACCCCTAGCATTTCTACTAGGGGTGAGAAATAATACCATTTCACTTGATGTTTGTCTGAGATGACCCTGTTTGTGCCTCTGCTCTAGGCAAGAGGCTGGAGTGTTTCTCAAATATTACAGTAAAAAGCGATCGGGTATAAAATTAGCCAACATTTGCCAAGAGCAATTCTCGTTTTTCTGATTTTTGTACTCTCACTTGAGAGTCATCATCAACATCGATGAGAGCTGTGTCTCCATCTGTAATTTCACCAGACAGCATTGCTTCGGCAAGAGAATCTTCTAAGAGGCGCATAATTGCCCGACGTAATGGCCTAGCGCCGTAGCTGGGGTTATAACCTTCTTGTACTACAAGCTCTTTGAAGCGATCGCTAACTTCTAGGATAATTCCCTTTTCTGTCAAGCGGCTAGCAACATCGCGAAGCATAATTTCGGCGATTTGCTTAACTTCATCCTTGGAAAGCTGGGTGAAGACGATAATCTCATCAAGGCGGTTAAGGAATTCAGGACGGAAGTAAGCTTTCAATTCCTCATTTACCAAGGTGCGAATCCGGTTATAACTAGCGTCGGCTTGAGTGTCGAAATCAAAGCCTAAACCACTACCGCCTTTTTCAATCACCTTGGAACCGATGTTAGAAGTCAAAATGATCAGCGTATTCTTGAAGTCCACTTTCCGACCTTTGGCATCGGTAAGATGACCGTCATCCAAGAGTTGCAGCAGCATATTGAATACATCGGGGTGTGCTTTTTCGATTTCGTCGAATAGCAGCACTGTATAAGGTTTGCGCCGCACGGCTTCTGTCAGCTGTCCGCCTTCGTCGTATCCGACATAACCAGGAGGCGAACCAATGAGCTTGGCGACGGTGTGACTTTCCATGTATTCGGACATATCTAGCCGAATCATCGAGTCTTCCGCACCGAAGAAGTAGGCAGCTAGTGCCTTCGCCAACTCTGTTTTACCAACTCCGGTAGGCCCAGAGAAGATAAAGCTGGCAATCGGACGATTGGGATTTTTCAAACCAACGCGGGCGCGACGGATACCGCGAGCTACAGCCGTGACTGCTTGCTCTTGTCCGATGAGCCGCTGATGCAGAGTGTCTTCTAGATGTAAAAGCAACTCTGACTCAGATTCAGTGAGCTTGTTAACTGGTACGCCAGTCCAAGAGGCAACGATTTGGGCGATGTCTTCTTCATCAACTACAGTCGAGTTGACAGGTTGCTCGTTTTGTGTAAAGGTTGCTTGCAGTTGTTCTGCGAGTTTTAACTCTTGGTCGCGCAGTTGTGTAGCTTTGTCAAAATCTTGGACTCTGACTGCTGCTTCTTTTTCTTTGGTGACACCAGCGAGTTCGCGCTTAAGTTCTTTATTGGGAGAACTTTGGGAGTTCCGCAAACGAACGCGAGAACCAGCTTCATCAATCAAGTCTATTGCCTTATCTGGCAAGAAGCGATCGCTAATATAACGGTCTGATAATTCTGCGGCGGCGACAAGTGCTGAATCCAAAATTGTGACTTTGTGGTGCTGTTCGTAAGCACCGCGCAAGCCGTAGAGAATTTGTACGGTTTCCTCTACCGATGGTTCTCCAACCTGAATCGGTTGGAAACGACGCTCTAGGGCGGCATCGCGCTCGATATGCTTCCGATACTCATCGAGGGTGGTTGCGCCGATGCACTGGAGTTCACCCCGTGCTAAGGCAGGTTTGAGGATGTTGGCTGCATCCAAGCCGCCTTCTGTACCACCAGCGCCAACCAAGGTGTGAATTTCATCAATCACCAAGATGATATTGCCGACAGTGCGGACTTCTTCCACAACTTTTTTGATGCGTTCTTCAAAATCGCCACGGAAGCGAGTTCCAGCTACCAATGACCCCATATCGAGGCTGATAACTTGTTTGTCTTGCAAACTTTCAGGAACATCCTGATTGATAATCCGTTGAGCTAGACCTTCAGCGATCGCAGTTTTGCCAACTCCTGGTTCTCCAATCAACACCGGGTTATTCTTAGTCCGGCGACCGAGAATTTGGATTGCCCGCTCAATTTCCTTCTGGCGACCAACTACAGGGTCGAGTCTGCCTTCTTGGGCTAATTTGGTCAAATTTCTGCCAAACTCTTCCATTGTTAGCGGTTGGGTGCGCTTTTGACTACCACTACCAGCAAAAGCTGGTGCATTATCACCCAAACGGCGAACTATCGCACTGCGGACACTCTTGAAGTCAACCCCTAGATTTTGCAGTACTTTGGCTGCGACACCTTCACCAGCCTCGGTTAATCCTAAGAGTAAGTGTTCAGTGTTAATGTAATTCTGTCCTAGACTATGAGCTTCTTTAAACGATTGCTCGAAGAGGCTTTTGACTTTAGGAGTAAAAGGAATTTCTGGTGGTACAAAGCCAGAACCCCTACCAATAATTTTTTCTACCTCGCGACGTGCATCTTTGAGGGTAACGCCTAATTCAGCTAGCACTTTAGCAGCAACCCCAGTTCCTTCTCCCATTAAACCCAGGAGAATTTGTTCTGTTCCTACAAAGTTGTGTCCCAGGCGACGGGCTTCCTCCTGAGCTAACATAATTACTCTAATGGCTTCGGAAGTGAAGTGTTCAAACATAATGGGTTCTTGCTCCCTCGCTGCTTGGACTTTGGGTGAGATAAAATTCACCCTCATCTAAAGTTTTTTGTATTTTCTTAAGAACAATGTAACTTTATTTAAAGTTAAGTGGCAGTGGTGAGAGCCGTAAGACATCAGGTGTACTTGCCGTCTAATGTGAGTTAGGAGTTGTGAGTTGGGAGTTAGGAGTTATGATTAAGTAAAAAGTTATCAATTTTACAATTAACTTTTACGTACAGAAGATTATTTTCTTTTGCCTTTTCTGCTCCTCTGCTCTCGGCTAAACTTAAAAACCAAGACTCATCACTCTTAACTTATAACTTTTAACTCCTAACTCAGGACTGACAATGACTGAAGCAACGGCCGGTAAAGATCAACAACATCCACTTTATAACCGCGATCGCCCCCTTATTGATATTTTACTCGCTCAACAGGCAACAGACTATAACTTAGCAGAATTGGCTAGGCTGCGAATGCGTTATCAAGGGTTTCCAGGGGCGAGAGACATTCAAAAAGACCTAGATAAAGTCTTGCAACAGTGGGGTTTGACCGAAGCCGAGCTTTTTGAGAAAACTCGTCAAATTCACGATTTGGGTGGAATTTACAAAAGCCGTGGAAAAAAGGACGAGCAAGATTGGAATTAGTTATGGGGCATTGGGCATTGGGCATTGGGCATTGGGAAAGAGGAGGCAGAAGGCAGCTATGCTGGAGGCAGAAGTTCTAAAATGTTTGAATTTTGAATTTTGAATTTTGAATTGATTTCTCCCCCTACTCTCCTGCCCTCAAAGCGATAGAATATTTTTTTAATTGGAAGTCCCTTGTAGCGATCGCTTCCTCAATTTCTGCTCCTGCATCGGGAAAGTTTTGTCAATAAAGCTCGATAGTTGCCAAAGAATCGTAAACACTTGAAATACAGCAGATTTCAAGTTTGTTTACCCAAATATCAAGCGTATTTTACTCCTGAATTCTGAATTCTGAATTCTGCTCTATTTTAAAAATTTGTCCTGGCAAAAGTATTACATTTCTGAGGATCGCCCGTTTGGATACCTTGTTTAAACCAACGAACCCTTTGGGCTGAACTACCATGTGTAAAAGATTCTGGCACAGCATAGCCTTTAGCTTGTTTTTGCAAGCGGTCATCCCCAATACTGCTAGCTGCGTTCAATGCTTCTTCAATATCACCTGTTTCCAGAATTTGCCGCGAGCGTTGAGCATGATTTGCCCAAACGCCTGCAAAACAGTCTGCTTGTAATTCTAATCGCACAGAAAGCTGATTTGCTTGTGTCTGACTCGCTTGGTTCTGCAAACCTCTAACTTGCTGCGAAATCCCCAGTAAATTTTGGACATGATGCCCAATTTCATGAGCAATCACGTATGCTTGAGCAAAATCTCCAGGTGCCTGATATTTAGTCTTCAAATCGCGGTAAAAACTCAAGTCAATATACACTTTTCGATCGCGCGGACAATAAAACGGCCCAACTGCTGAACGTGCAAATCCACAAGCAGACTCTACCGCTCCTGAGTAAAGAACTAACTTTGGTTCTACATAACTTTTTCCATCTTGCCGAAACAACTCACTCCATGTATCTTCTGTATCAGCCAGTACAACAGATACAAAATCCGCCATTTGATCTTGAGTTTGAGATCCTGTTGTTTGAGGTGACTCAGCTACCGGCCTATCATTTGGTGGGGAATCTTCTTGCCAAAGGACACTAGGATCGCCACCCAATAGTAAAACCAATAGCGATATAAGTGCTGCTCCTACGCCCCCACCCACGACAGGAGCGGAAATCTTCATCCCACGCCGATCTTCAACATTTGTACTCCGACGACCTATTTGCCAACGCATAATTGCTGCTTACCAAACTCATAAAAAAATACAGCTTGAACTAGGTAGGATGAAATCTACACAAGCCTTTTAGCTATAAAAAGAAATATTACTGATTCTATGTATCGATCTCTTCTGCCTACGGACAAACTATAAATAAAGCACAGTCAGCCTTTAGGAAGGTTTTGTTAAATAGGTTGCCCATCAAATCACACAGAATTCCCGGACTCCTTATAGAGAAAACCACAGTCAAGACAAAAGCGAAATTTCAAAGACTTAATTTGCATCCCATGACCAAGCTCTGAGAATTTGGGATATCAACACAGAGGAATGTCGTTATGTCTGCGTTGGACATACACATCTAGTTGAGGCTGTTCTGTGTCACTCAATACAGTTCGGTTAAAGGTGAAAGGGTAAAGGGGAAAGGTTTTGAATACATCTTTTCCCCTTTACCCGCAAACCCATTCCCCAGACCACAGGGAAAGTAAAAAATGCTTATCTGAACCGTATGCCGTGTCACTCACTAATAATAATTTCGCATCAGTTAAGGGTCTTTCCATCTTGGTGTATTCATTTTTTGACTTGCACCGTTGAAGGTGTTATTGCCTACCTCATGAGCGAGAGAATGTATTTTATTACTAAGGATAGTTTTGAATTGAACCAACTCGTATTTAAGATAACAAGTACTGAAGAATCAACTTTGTCAGCGATTAATCTTTCCCCTGGGACCAAGGAGTAATTATGGTTTTAAGTCAATATCAACGTGCTGTAGGCGTATTTACTCATCGGATAGATGCAGAGCGGGCAATACATGAGTTGAGAGCTTCTGGCTTGGCAATGGAGAAAGTATCTATACTTGTACAAAATTCAGATCGCAATCATGAGATTGCCGCTGATCAAGTTAAAGAGGACACTGGTGATAAAGCTGACGAAGGTGCAACAGTAGGAGGACTTTCAGGGGGCGCTGTTGGTGGGTTAACTGGTTTATTGGTGGGTCTTGGGACTTTAGCAATCCCTGGAATTGGCCCAATAATGCTGGCTGGAGCAGCAGCAACTGCTTTGGTTACAACCCTTGTTGGGGCAAGTATTGGTGCTGCCACTGGGACTTTTGCTGGTGCATTAGTTGGTTGGGGAATGTCGTCAGAGCAAGCTAGAGCATATAACGAGCGAGTAGAGGAGGGACACTATTTAATAATCGTTGATTGTACATCTTTTGAAATTGCTAAAGTAGAAGAAATATTACAGCGTTGGGGTATTGAAGAGTTTGGTATTTACGAGCATCTCAACAGTGAATATGAAACTACAAATTCTCTGACCACAACGACTTCTGCTACTGCAATTCCAAATAAAACTGGGATGATGTCTAAGTATAGTGTTAGTTGCTTTAATAGCATAGATAATGCTGAAGCAGCAATTAAGGATATGTGTATTGCAGGTTTTTCTGTAAACCAGATTTCCTTAATTTGCAAAGACTTTTCTCAATTAGTTGTGCCAATAGGCATTAATTTAAGTGAACGCTTTGATGCTATGAGGTTAGGAATAGCAGATGAGTGGGCACGCTTTTATAATGAGCAAATAGAGCAAGGCAATTACATACTTATCGTTAGTGGCACAGAGCGCGAGCAAGATATAGCTAGGTCTATTCTGAGCAATTATGGGGTTCAAGAGTCTCAAATTTATGACCCAATGTTAATTCGCTATTAAAAGCGGCTACTGTCATTAATGGGAGCAAACTTATTTAAGTTTTGGAAGATACAGCAGAATTCAGAATTTAGGAGTAAAACACAATACTGGCGTGTCAAGGCTAAAATGTTGCAATCAATTTTCTTGTGGGGCGGGTATCTTACCCGCCAAGGACGGGCGAGACGCCATTGGTGTCAAGTTAAAGCTTCAGCCCAGATGTCAAGCGACCTAGCGGCGTTACCGTCGGTGTCGTTGGCGAACAGCTTTAACCAAGCCCATAGAACGCTGATGCTCAACTAACCAAGGAATAAGTTGTAGTTGTGGATTTTGCGCTCGCGCGCGATCAAAAAAATATAAACTGCGGAAAACCATCTCTACGGCAGGGTAAGCTCATCTAAATTGGTATAGTATGAACTTGACAAAAGAAACAAGA
>NZ_JAVRCK010000159.1:0-9949 GCF_034530815.1 Nostoc sp. DedSLP03 | reverse complement strand
GATATCTTGATTCGACCACTTTAGCTGGTAATTTCTTTTTAAAAAATCACCTTATGTTATTTGCTGTCGAACATCGCATTGATAACACCACCTTGGAGAAATTTCGATGTGAGTTGGAACAATCGCTTCAACAATCTTGGAAAGAAGATCCTATTAAAACAGACAAGCTACTAGAGATAATTGGTGCAGCCAGCAATCAAAGTTTGGTTGAAGCTTTTGACTTAGCTGATCGAATTACACCTATTCTAGCCACTTCCCCAAGTATTCAAGGTAATCCTCGCATTGTTAAACGCTTGCTAAATGTAGTAAAGATGCGAACAAAAACTGCAAAACGTCGTGGAATGCCTCTAGATGAAGGCATTATCACCAAGCTGGTTATATTTGAGCGCTGTGCTGGTGCAGAAGCAACTTCAGACCTTTACCGACTGATTGACGCTGAAGCAGGTAAACCGAAGATTCTTAAAGAGCTTGAAACCTTGGATGGGGAGCAACTTCCTTCTGGCTTACCAAAAAGTTGGGAAAGAAACTCAGATTTTATTCAAAAATGGAGTAAACTTAAGCCTGAATTACAAAGTGTGGATTTACGGGCAGCAGTCTATTTGTCTAGAGAGACTATGCCTATTGGTATTTATGCAATTGGGTTATCTCCAGATGCCCGCGAAGCCTTGGAAACACTTGTGAAGACTAAAAATATTTCCTCTACTGCTGCAAAAGACGCTTTAAGAATGTTACCAGTAGCAGAACAAGTACCTGTGATGGAAGGGCTTATTAGTCATTTAAGGCAAACATCAGACTGGACTAAGCAGCCCGATGGTTTTGCAGGTGCATGTTTACTTGCCGATTCTTCTCCAGAAGCAGCAAAATTCCTAAGTCGGTACATTCACAGTTTTGATGATCAAAAACCGTGGATGAAAGCATCCCTAAAAGATAAACAGTGGTATAAGGGCACATAGTGGGGACATCACAATCACATCCTGGCCCTGGAGGCAAATCATCTCTAGTACCACCTTGGGCGGATGACCAGCCACAACAACCTTTGCCAACTCCTCAATCGTTACGCTTTAAACCTTTTCGCCAAGCATTTGGGAACTTTGTTAGTACTGGCAATCCATCAGCACTCAAGTCAGCTTTAGGACACTACGCGAGGAAAAGTACCGGAGGTCGGACTACCGCAGCTAGAAGACTAGGCAATACAGTAAAAGCAGGCGCTGCACTGTATCACACCCTGACTGGTGGAGGTAGTATAGCAGATGGAGACGTTGCTATTGATGTAGGCTCTTTGGCTGGAATGCCATCGGAAGCTGCAATCAATAGTATCACTCAAGCCTTAACTCCCTCTGGAGGAGATTCTGACAAAATTCGTAGTGCAATGAATTGTGCGCTTGCAGAGGCCCTTGATGGAGTAGCTATTTTTGACCCCAATGCAATTACTGATGACATGATTATCAATACAATGATTGTCTATGTATCTGAAAGTATTTTCTTACAAGTGGTACAAGATGCAGGTCAAGCATGGATAAAAGCAGACACACCAAGTCAGGCAATTGCAGCGGAGAACTCATTAAGAGAGCTTATTAAAGTTGAGGTTGATATCCATATGGCTCCCATGTTCAGCGGTAATGCTCGGTCATTAACAAAAAGCCAAATAGCTAGGATACAGCGCGATGTCATCAATGCTGTATGGTCAGAATGGGAGAAATATCAGTGATAACAGTAGTGGTAGATCATATTCCCCAACGTCTTCCAAAATTATCCGACGAGGTAATCCCAGTACAAATATATGGACTTCATGGTCGCCAACAAGGAAATATTGCAACTATTGGTAGCCCTTTGATAGATCCCATCAAGCGATTAGGGATTTATATCTCACCCACCGAACTTGATTTTATGACACTGGCATTAGCAGTGACTGCTGCCGATACTTTTGTCCTAAGAAAAATGGCAGATGATGGCTGGACAAGAAATATTAGACTGAAAGTTCCTCTATATCAGCCAACAGTTTGGCTAAACCAGATACAAAACCTTGAGAAAGCTTTGCATTTTCTCAGTGGTGATTTATGGAGCCTAGAAATTACCGAAGGAGGATATAGCCCACCTGATCCCTATTCTCGGCATCATAGATATCGCTTAACCCATCTTCGTGGAAAAGACTGCGTATCTTTATTCTCAGGAGGTCTTGACAGTGCGATTGGGGTAATTGACCTCATAGAAAAAGATAAGTCTCCTTTATTAATAAGCCATGCCTACAAAGGAGATAAATCCCGCCAAAACTATATTGCCAAAAAGTTTTTGGGCAAATTTTCACGATTTTCAGTCAATGCTAATCCTCTATCAGTGAATGGAAAGACTGATATTACAATGCGTACAAGGAGCTTGAACTTTTTAGCTTTTGGAGCGGTTGGAGCATTTGTTGTAGCTAAAGTAAATCAATTAGAGAATATTCCACTCTATGTCCCAGAAAATGGATTCATTTCAATAAATGCTCCACTAACCTCCAGAAGAGTAGGTTCTTTAAGCACTCGAACAACACATCCTTATTTCTTAAGCTTAATACAATCTATCTTTGATGCTGTACAAATAAAAACAACTATTATTAATCCTTACCAATTTAAAACAAAGGGTGAAATGCTCAGTGAATGCAATAATCAGCATGTTTTGCACGAAATTGTATTTAGCACTGTATCTTGTAGCAAATGGAAGCGTAAAGGCAAGCAGTGTGGTAAATGTGTCCCTTGCCTTATAAGACGGGCTGCTTTCATGTCTTCAGGTATTACAGACCTAACTTTATATGAATATCCAAATTTATCAATTGTTAAGCATGATCTAAAAAACCGCGATGATTTATTCGCCTTAATGATAGCAATTCAACGATTATCAACAAAAAATGTTAACGCATGGCTATCTGACAGTGGCCCACTTACACTGGACTCAGTAAAATTTGATAAATATAAGCAAGTTTTCCTACGTGGGATAAAAGAAGTAGAAGAATTTCTACAAAAGGAGGGAATTCTCTCATGATCGATATGCACTGTCACCTTGATCTTTATCCCAATCCAAAAACGGTAGTTCAGCGGTGCGACCAAAAAAATATTTATGTTCTTTCTGTCACAACTACACCAAAAGCATGGCAAGGCACTAAAGCATTAGCTGAAGGCTGTAAGCGCATCAGGACTTCTTTAGGACTACATCCTCAGTTGGCACATGAACGTCATCAGGAGGTCGATTTATTTGATGAATTAGTATCAGGTGCAAAATACATTGGAGAGATAGGATTAGATGGTAGTAAAGGCTATGCACAATATAAAGATATTCAACTCTATGTTTTAGAACACATCTTAGGTTCTACAAAAAAAGCTGGTGGCCGCATAATGTCAATTCACAGCCGAGCTGCGGTTGATTCCTTTCTTGATTGTTTTGCTCAGTATCAGAATGCAGGGATTCCGATATTGCACTGGTTTACTGGCACACAAACGCAGCTTAAAAGAGCTATATCTTTGGGATGTTGGTTTTCAGTTGGGCCAGCAATGCTTGCAACTAAAAAAGGGAAATCTTTAGTAAAACAAATGCCTAAAGAACGCATATTAACTGAAACTGATGGGCCATTCGCAAGCCTTAATCAAAAAATTTTAATGCCTTGGGATGTTGAAAAAACCATACCTGTGCTATCAGAATTATGGCAAATTAGTTTTGACGAGACAAAGTTTACTTTGACCTCAAACTTACAATCAGTATTAAAAAGTATTACATAATTTTAGCGATTATTTTTAGCTTTAGCTAGATAAGCGACGCAGGAGGTATTAGGTTTTGATTGTTCAACAAGTATAAATAGTTGCGTATTCACACACAATCGGTTATTACCGCTAATGTAAAATACAGTAACCGCCCGATACGTTCTTCTACTTGTGACCGATTCCCTTTTTCCTGAACTGACCAACTATGACGCTTTTCTAAGCACCCTTAAACAGCGCATTCGCACCGCACAGGTGCGGGCGGCACTTGCTGTTAATAAGGAGTTAGTACTCCTTTACTGGCAGATCGGCAGGGAGATTTTACAACGCCAGCAGGAGGAAGGCTGGGGCACTAAAGTCATTGAGCGCCTAGCTAAAGACTTTAAACGGGAGTTCCCGGAGATGAGAGAATTCTCTGCTCGTGACTCTAAATATATGCGAGCTTTCGCGGAAGCCTGCCCGGATGAGTCATTTGTCCACCAAGTTGGTGGACAAATTCCCTGGCGGCATTGCTGTGTCTTGCTGGATCGCGTAAACGTGATAGAGCAGCGGATTTGGTACATCCTGTGACTTGAAGAAGATTTTGGACAGGTTGTCCAACTTTACCTTCCAAATATGGATGTCCAATTTCTCCTTCTAAAAACGTCTAAAAAATAGCATAAAGGAAAACTAAACTGCTCAACCCCTATGTCTATATGCAAGATAACGGTTTTGGTAATAGCGATCGCAACGCGGGAGCAATGCTTGTGAGGAATCTGGTTCAAGGGAAGAGTCGCCCAAGAGTAGTATTAAGTGGATCTGTGTCCATTTTCTTCTTCCATTTCTGTTATTCTGTCCATTTTCTTTTTCCAAACTTATGATCGCTTGATTAATGCCTTAACGAAGTTATAAGTATTTCAGCTTGCAACTTGTCCAACTTCTCCTTCCAAAACTTGTCCAAAATCTTCTTAAAGTCACACATCCAGAGGCCCATCCGAAACGGCTGGAGCCGCATTGCTATCCTGGAAATGCAGATTGAGAGCCACATCACCTTTGTATCATTGCAGTCACTTCCTATACTGCAACCACCACTGTTTTAGTTGCATCCAGAAACTTTGCTTTTGCTTATCGTTCTGTGGTTTCTCTGTGGTTTCGCTACTGGAACCATCTCCAAAGTATTTCTCTTTTGCAGAACGATCATGTGTTCTGGCAGTGTCAATCTCTTCTTGTGACCATTGGGCAGCCCATATAACATTATTATGTCTAATCCAATAATGAGATTTACAATCAAAACTCCAGTTTCCAATTGAAGGATCAAGCGAAATTGATTTACCGTTGAAGATTAACTTCCAATCGGTTGGGCTTAGTGGAGTAAAAACCTCGTTCTCACATCCGCAGCAACATTTATGAGCTACGGTTGCAAACTTTACAGACACATAGATAGTGTTCTCATTGAGGTTATCAGGGATATATTCAACAAATTCATGTCTAAGCACCGCTTCAGCCTTTTAACTGGTCGTCGTTAATCAATTTATTACCTCCTATCGTGTAGATAACGTTATGTTCATGCTCATAGTCTTCGTAGAATCCAAGTATTTTCTTCCACTTTATTACAGCTAATGCTGCATTAAGAGCATTGAGATCAGCAATCTGAATATTTTGAGCATACTCGTTGTTACCGTTATCGTCTGAAAAAGAAACTCTCCCATTTATATGTTCACGCTTTTCTATGGTGCTGGTCGTGACTCTTAGTGTCCCGCCTAATGATTCATCACCTAAATACATACCAATTCCGACATCAATGAAAGGAATGCCAAATTCCTCTAATTTCTCGATAATTAGCTTCTTTGCGCTGCCCTTGTCCAGGCACACAAAGACAAAATCCATGCCGTGCAGCTCCTTCACATTGTCAGCGTCCAAGTACACCGGGTGATCGACGATGCCCCGGTGCATCTTCGCGTAAAGATTCTTGAAATAGGTCGCCTTCGGCTGCCTGGCTCTCAGATCGTCGCTGGACGGCGCACCCGGCGAACGGAATGCGTTGTGCTGATAGAACGTGTCCCCGTCATAGAGGTGAATTTCCTTCACCGGCGTTTTTGCCACTAGATCAAGTACGTAAGAGCCGGTGCCACCAAGTCCAAGGATGGTGATCTTCTTAAGCGCCATCTTCTTCGTGACTGCGACAATTTCAGCCCGGCTGGAGGCGGTATCGGTGTAATTGAATGGTTCGTCACTATCGCCATCAGGGGCGATCACGGGAAAGGTCTTTGCCGTGACCGTGGAATCGATTCTCTGCGCTGGGCCGGAAAGAATGGCAATGTAGGTCGTCACCTGAGCGTAGTAGTCCGGATAAGAATCGGCAGGTTTGGGCTTGGCTGAGAACGAGTGGTTGACGGACACGCCTTCAGCGAGCGAATGTGTGTTGCTACCGTGCTTTATTTTCGCGATTTCCGAGCCATCTTCGTTACAGGGATGTTCTCCTGAAAAGTAGGCGACGTGCGTGTCGGGGCGGCCCGTCTGGTCGTCGGCGAGTACAAGCTTGATTACTAGAATCCCGCGCTTGATCTCCCTGTTGGAATTTGTGTAGGGAACATCCTTCACCAGCAAACAGCCGGAGCAGATTTCCAGGTCATACCCTTCATCGCGCAGTTTTTTCAGGTCAGGGCTACGATTTATCGGTTGCTGTGACATTGAAGATCATCCCGTTTTTAATATGTACCGATTGTCCTTGGACTAAAGTTCCTTCAGGCTTGCTGCCTTTGCCTTTCTCGTAGGTAACTGTAAAAAGGATGTTTTCACCTGTCGGCGGACTACTAAATGCTAAAGAGACGATCTCGGTAAACGATAATTCCTTTGAAGTAATCTCCTTGAGACGACCATTCACGATTATCTTGAACTCTCTGGTGCTGTAGAAATGCTCGTCTTCTTTGAGATGAATCTCATTTCCATCATTCGGAATGATTTTATCTTCCTGGTTTCCTTCCACCTCCCGAAACAGCTCGAATCCATGAGGAACGTGCCCAAGTACATAAAGCGCTGAACCTGTTGTTGGATTCGGCGACTCGTACTGCTTACGATCTATATGGACACAGACTTTACTATGCCCTACATCATGCTTGTGTTCTTTTTCGTTCATCATTAAATCCTCACACCAAAATAGCTAATACAATACAAACCCTTGATGCTAATCGTGATAGAGTAAAACTATTCCATCTCTGCAACAACGTTGCTTCAGTGATTCAAATCTGTTATATCACCTCTGCAACAGTGTTGCAATAGTGAAACAGAACGAAAGGATTTTTTATGGCTAGGCTTACACTTGAGCAACTTGGCCCCCTCATCAAAGAACGAAGGGGTAGCAGAGGACTAAGACAAGTTGCAGCAGAAATGAATATCAGTGCCGCAACGCTATCACGGGTAGAGGCAGGAAAACAGCCTGATCTAGACTCTTTTACAAAAATTTGTGCCTGGCTCAGAGTTGATCCTGGAGAAATTCTTGGTTATAAGGAGCATGGAGAAACAAAAACTGCATCCAAGCCTAACCAAACGGTAATGCTTGCTCACTTTAAAGCAGGCAAGACAATGAGTCCAAAGACCGCGCAACATTTGGGTGCATTAATTCTTGCTATTCATCAAGCTGCCGTGGCAGAGGACGAGGAATGATCGGCCCAGTATCAAAAAATGATGAAGCACTGTTCGTTCGGGGTTTCAAATCGCGATGTGAGAACACTGCAATTCAGGTCAGGTCACATTTAGGTCTGAAAGATACAGACCCATTGCCTGCACGCGAACTCGCAAAATATTTAAATGTATTTATCTGGGAAATCGCCAATGTGCCAGGCTTACCCCGCGAAACGCTTCGTTACCTTCAATCACCGGAGGGCGATGAATGGTCGGCCGTTACCGTCCGCTCAGGAACAAAAGACATTATCGTACTCAATCCGTCCCATTCAGTTGCCCGCCAATCCAATGATCTGATGCACGAGATGGCTCACATCTTTCTTAAACATGAATCGTCCCAGATCATCGTATCTGACAGCACTGGCATAGGCTTTCGTACATTTGATAAGCGCCAGGAGGCCGAAGCCGATTGGTTAGGTGCTTGTTTCTTACTTCCTAGGACTGCTATTGCTGCCACGCATCGTCAGAAGATGGATATTGAAGCTGCGGCCGATTACTTTGGTGTCAGTAAGGAATTATACAAGTACCGACTACGCATAACGGGTGTAGAAAAGCAACTATCTCGTCAAGCATAGCTATGGCTGTTCCTTTCCTGAAACTTCTTAACCATTTCCAGCCTCTTTTTTCATCCAGGACGGTTAATCCTGGAACCAGTTCTCTTAACCTAGAGTGGTAAAACTTGCTAGAGTAGATTTTTAATGATTGAAATAGGCGTAAATAGGTAAACCAAAATTTTTACTACCTTTAAGTTTCTGCTCTAGCTAGCTTTGCCACTCTAGCTCTTAACTAAATGCACTTTGTTTTTTTACAAAGGTTTTTGCACAACTGTTGAACCTATCTCACCCACTATTCTAAAAAACCCTACTTAGTTTTATAAAATGTGCTTGAAAACCTTAATTTTTCGTTTTCAGTTCTCAATAAGCTTAAGCTTTGTAGCACAAATATTATTAGTGGGATAGGTTCAAGAAAATCTCCTCAAGTCCGGGTGTTGGGCTTCAAAAAAGATGAACTCGTTTTCATCCCAGTCGAGATGAAGGGTAAGACGAATTTTGTCAGGGTCTACTCTTTTAACGCTTTTATCGCGCCAACAGTTAGCGCCTGTTAGCTGCCTGTCGAAGGACTTTGTAGAAATCTCTGCTATGGCTGCGCTTGATGCCGCATTCTCAACTTCTGTGACTGAAACGGAAGTTTTTTGCTCTTCCCGATCAACTAAAAATAATTTATATACAGGCTGCATCTGCATAAGGCTGACAAAATACTTGATGATTTCTGGTACAGCTTGTTGAAGGGTAACACGATCTTCATTTAGGGTGATTAACTGATCCTCTACTGTCGGGTATGAAAATAAGCGATCGCGCACAGCAATATTGGTTTGTCTAACTCCTGAAATATTTAAGCTTTTTTGTAAGCATCGGATACTGTTTATAATTCTGTGCTGAAGATAAATTTCAATGCCAAAGTCTGAATAAAATTCTTCACCTATATTTTCAGAGAGTTGGCCTTGTTGCCGCACTTTGGTAAAGTTATACCAAGCTTGAGGATTAGACATAATCCGGTAAATAATTACTTTATCTTCAGCACTACCCTCCAGTCGGCTATCGCCAAGTAAACTTGCTTGTTTAGTAATGAAGGGTAGGTGAGTTTATGATGGTTAGGGAATTTCATGTGAACACAGTCCCAAAGCAGTGAGGATAATCCTTCGGTAGTAAACAGATGAGGGTTATCTTGGAGGAGGGGTTGGAAAAATGGTGCTGGATTATACATAAGCTTTACTTTATGACAGTATGATAGAGCTAGCACATCGTTTAATAGCCAGCATCTTTCGTTTTTATATAGTTATATATACTTAAATCAATACTTTTAAAAATACATAATCTTTTAGTTTAAATCTAATTTATATCGGTTTTAGATAGCTTCAAATTCTTTATTTAGTGATAAATCTCACGAATGCCACCACAAGGCTACTCTTGCCTAACTTTTGAAATTCTCTAAGTTAGACGTGGCTATCCCTCACAGAAAGGCTGGTGAAGGCGATCGCGCTCTTGGCGGGGAGCGAGCGCTTTTAGTTATCCACCCTTTAAAAGCAGATCACACTTCAATATCTAATTTCGCTCCCAACGCTTTCTCTATGCTCCGCAATGTTTCAATAGGCAATTCCTGAATTTTTTCGTTTTCAACCCTGTGCCAATGAGGAGTGCTAATACCTGCCTCTGCTGCTAATTCTGTTAAGGATTTAGGAGAAGCTTTTCTAAGAGCTTTAATTTTTTCCCCCAATCCTGGAATCTCTTTACTAAACGTAACCCGCATTAATGTTAATTCCACATGCACTACTCCTTAAGTATCTTTTGCTGGGTTAGTTTTCTCATGCTTTTATAATTGCATAATAAGTAGTACTTGACAAGTACTACTTAAAAAGATAGTATTTTAATCATAAGAGAGGAAACAAGCGCCAGCCTCCCAGCTAAATATAGAGGCGCTCACCATTGAACCTTGAAAATAGTAAATTTAGCCCTCTTCTGTCACTCTCCGGAATAAGCAAATAGTAAAAAAGCGAAATCATC
>NZ_JAVRCK010000158.1:0-10110 GCF_034530815.1 Nostoc sp. DedSLP03 | reverse complement strand
CCACCACCAGAGGATAAAGTTGTTTGGCAAGTATTACACAAGTACTTAAGCGAGAAACGCTATATACCAGATTACATTTCGCAAGGATTACATAATAATCAGTTGCTTTACATGGATGAGCAACGAAATATTTTGTTTATCAAGCGTGATTTAGATGGTGAAAAAACTGGCGCATTAATTTGGTCAAAGCCTAGAGAAAATCATCGCACTGTGGAGTACGACCAAAACACTTCTACAGAAAATGGTTGGTTTTATCTGAGATTGGGAGGGCAACCAACGGACAAGGTAGAAAACGTGTTTCTGTGTTCTACACCGATTGATGCGATGTCAGCAGCCACCTACCTGATCTCAAGTTGCAAAGGGCTACCACCAACTAGAACCATGTTGATAGTAGCTGATGACCCGAATAACCTACCTATGGAATTTCTCAAGAGTTTCAATAGGGTTGTTGTCGCATTCAATAATGATGAGCAGGGGAATAACGCAGCTAGTGCAGTTTTAGAATTATTGCCACAGGGTAAAAGGCTCAAAACCCATAATCCTGATTGGAGTCAGGAATTAGAAGCTCATCTCAGAGAGGAGCAAGAAAAACAGAAAACTAGAGAGCGTGGTTTCAGCCTGTAACTGGAATGTGCAGATCGAACTCGTTGCCGCTGTCGCTCGACTCATGCGGTCTTCGGGACGGGCTTCCACGATCACAGTGGGGCCGACAAGTTCAAAGAACCCGCCCCGAAGACTCCGCGTTGCCGCATGATTCGCAACGAGTTCTTAAATACTCGAAATTAAGACAATGTAAACTCTCTGAGTACATTATTGTGCTAATGGGCATCACCTTGGAACATCAAAAGCTTGAAACTAATGCAGGACAAGACTTTAGAAAAAATCTCACCTCTAAACACTAGCAGCTTTTAAAACTACACGGTTTAGTTTGCCCCCTGTGTCAGCTACGCTATATCTACGCCTAGATGTGGCTTAGTAAAAAACTTTTTGAAATTCGTCAAATAGAGTTTGTGTATGTTCTCCAACACTACCTCTACCAATTAAAAAATTATCAATCTGTGTAACCCCAAGAATACGTTTTGTAGTGCCTGTTATAAAAACCTCTTTAGCTGAGTAAAAATCCTCAAGTTTAACTGGCTTAATGTCCACAGCAAAGCCCAGGCTTTCTGCAAGTTTAATTACTTTATTCCGTGTCACACCAACTAGAATAGAGTCTTTTGGTGTTATCATTTTTTGCTCTGTAACCAGAAAAATATTCCAAGATGTTCCCTCACGAACATAGCCAAAATCATCTACAAATACTGAATCATTAAAGCCAGACTTTCTAGCATTTTCATAGCCAATAATTGAAGGTAAAAAACTAAGGTTTTTAACTTGAGGCAAGACACGATGATAATTAATAGATTTTAAAGAAATTCCTTTTAGATATATATTTTTTTGAGGAAAATCAAGAGGTGTTACAAAAATAATTAAATTTGGCTGGCAGCTACTTAAGCAGTAACTAGGTATATCGCCCACTCCCCTTGTAATAGTAATGCGAATTCGTCCTCTATCTCCTCCCGTCAAACGAAACGTCTCATGAGTAAGCTCTGTTAGCTCACTTTTTGACCAAGGATGTTGTAAAAAGATAGAATTACAACCTTCAAGCAGTCGGTTTAAATGTTCGTCAAGCCACCAAATATGTCCGTTAACAGCAGCGATCGTATCGAATACTCCGTCACCGTATAAAAGTCCATGATCGAATACAGAAATCTTCGCATCATTAGGATTGAAAAATTCTCCATTAATACAAATCCTCATTTGATAATCCTCCTAAAATCAGATGATAACTAGTATCCAAAACTAGAAAGTAATAGTAAAAGTTTCTAACAAATAAATATTCTCTAGAGAGCTATTAATTTGTTATTTTTCAGTCTTAAATAACTAAGTACTGAGCATTTGTTTCAGTTGGTTTTCGTAGAAAAACTTTTCTTCATTAAAAGCTGGTGTCAATGATGTTAACCAAGTCGCAAATGCATCATATTTAGCAAAAAAGGGGCGTTTACACCAATTAGAATTGCGAGCCTGTATAAATGAAAGCACAAAAAGTTTTTCATTATTAACTTCAGCTATGCCATCAATAACTACCTTTCCAGGTAAAGCCGACATTACAGGACCTCGAACAGTTCGGCTTAAGCCAGATACTTTTTGAATAGCTTTCTGATAAATTTCCCACGCACGAGACAGTGGTATTTCAAAATAATCTTTTGCCCCTGTTTGCCTTTCTACAAACATATAGTAGGGAATACAGCCTAAACGAACTTGTGTTTGCCACATTTTCATCCAAACGTCTTCTCGATCATTAATGTGGCGAACTAAAGGACTTTGAGTACGAATTTGCGCTCCTGTAGAACGAATACGTCGAATAGCCTCTTGAGCTATTGGAGTTTCGAGTTCTTTCCAATGGTTATAGTGACCCATAATGGCCAAATGCTTACCCATTTGAACGACTTTTTCAAATAAGCGCAAAATTTCATCAGCATCCGGGTCTGTTACAAATCGGTAAGGCCAGTAGGCTAATGATTTTGTACCAATACGAATAGTTTGAATATGTTCAAAACTTGGGTCTAATAATGGCTCAATATAAAGTGCTAGTTGCCAAGCTTTCATAGTTATGGGATCGCCACCAGTCAGAAGAATATCTGTTATCTCCTGATGCTGTTTAATATATTCTTGAAATTGCCCTGATTCACGAGTAGCAAACTTCCAATTATCTATACCAACAAACTGTGGCCAGCGGAAGCAAAATGTGCAGTAAGCATGACAAGTTTGTCCAGCAGTAGGAAAAATTAAAAGAGTTTCTGGATATTTATGTTGGATACCTTGTACAGGCTCGGAATTAAGAGAGGGTATATTATACTCTTTTTGTCCACCAGGGTGAGGATTCAGATGAGAGCGAATTTTGTTAGCAGCTTCATTAATGATTTTTTTTGGAGTATCTTTTTTTAGTAATTTAGCTAAATAGTTAAAATCTTCATAAGGTAGCATATCCTGGTGTGGAAATGTTAATCTATAGATCGGATCATTAGGAACATTATTCCAATCAATTAATTCTTCTACTATATAGTTATTAGTTCGGAATGGAAGTATTTGAGATACTATTTTTATTGCTAGTATTTCCTGTGAAGATAAATGACTAATTTGAGGTAATGTTTCGATGTTTTTTTCATTGTATAAATGTAGCTTACGGGAGATGATATGGTGATTCATGGTTAGTTTCTTGAGAGTAAATGATGGAAAAACTAGTAATCGTTTGAAAAAATAATAATTAGTTTAAGCAATTATTTAGATAAATATGAATCTTAATAAAGTCTTGTATGCATAGAATTACGAAAAACTAATAAATGTATAATAATTAAATTGATTTAATAAAAAATGTGGCACTCACTCATGCTTGCTTTGAATCTTAGTTTAAAAACTGTTGTACCTTTTAATTGGTTTTGATACTGATTTTATCTACCACTATAAAGATTCTCGTCTACAGCATTTCAAAGTTTATGCTAGTTATGGGAGAAGTTTTTAATCAACTGGCAGTAATTTTTATCTTCTTACTTCTCCCGTTTTCTTTCTAATTCATATTAAGCGTAATTTTTATTTTTAAAATGCGGCTTGCCTACTTTCACTCTAAAACTTCGACTAATCAAATCTATAAATAATTTACTGTAAAATTCTCGGTAGGAAGGTTCTAAATGCTCAATTTTAGGTGCAAGCTGCTTGTGCCTTTCACGAAGATATTCCATAGGTACTGCTGGATTTTCGTGATGCTCTACATGCCAATTATTACCATTTACCAACCATTCAACAAACTTATTAGTTCTAATAGTTCGAGTATTCTTGAACACATTTGTTGTACTACTATCGCAACCTAAGTGTTCTGGTAATTCAATTAAAGCATGTATAGGTGCAGTACCTAACAGCAGAGGAAGAAGCCAGACATTTAGAAAAAACGAGGTTTGCAAGGTGACAGACAAAGTGAGCATAATAATGATTAAACCAGCCATTAAACGGAATTCATTACGAATACGCCAAGCAATCTGGGATGGTACATTCTCTCTTACTTCACCAAACACAGCTGCTCGCATATTCCTCAAAGCACTCCAGTAGTGGTTCACCATCGATAAGTGATAAATAAATCCTTTAATAGTCGTAATTTGGTCGTAGTCATAAGCAAAGCTCTCCTTGTCATCAGCAGTACCCAAAGCTTTATGATGATGCCCGTGTGATGCTTTATAACTAGAATAGGAAACTAACATGGGCAGTGCTAGTAATACTCCTACTCGCCGATTCAGGCGTTCATTGCGAAAGTGTACATGATGACCTAGCTCATGAGCGAGTTCAAGGCTGTGAGCGAACATTGCTCCTAAAAGAAGTTGCGGTATGAGTTTTGCGAGTCCTGGGGTCAACAAGATTGCAATTACAAAGATAGTAGTAAAGAAGATCAAGGTATAAAGCTTACCTTTGAAAGTGCTGCTTTTATTAGAAGATGCATTTGTCAATTCCATTTGATTACTCCTAATACAAAGGGTTAATAAACGAGGCGTTAATTTGCTTCTAGAAACTTAGGAAAGTAATTATATTTACATGATTGAAATGAAAAAGAATTATTATTTATAGCCATGATTATTAGCCTGCTTCTCCTAGCAGTTATTGTTTTTAAACTGAACTCTAATTTATTGACGTGAAATAAGTTGGTTTTTAATCCCCTGTAATAATTAAATTAATGCATTAGTCTTTTATCAACCAGAGAGTTTAAATGCAATTAAATACAAATAGGAAAAATATATTTTTATCTAAAAAATACTTAACAGTATATTATGATGAGTTCATGTATTCTTACTTGTAATCCAATGCAGTTAAATGCAGTTACTTAAGCTTATTTAATTCCTATATGATAAACTGGTATAATTATCGAAATTTCTAGCTAATAAAATATGAAATGGAGTATTATCATGACTCCGAAAAGTAGACGCCGTGGTTTTTTCGCCAGTAATGAAGGCGTGATAAAGCTACAAGCAAGAATAAACGAAAAAGGTTACAGCCAAGAAGATCTTGCCACTCAAGCAGGTGTAAGTATTGATCAAGTCAAGCGATTGCTTAATCCTCATTGGAGATATAAGGTACAAAGAGATGCAATCGAAAAAATCGCTTTTGCTCTAAATCTAGCACCAACAGATATTGTTTTTCCCCATGAGTGGTATCCTCCCCAAAAAAGCTCAGATCCAATACAGACAACAGCTAATTGGAAGATTCAGGACGTGCATAGCAATAAAGTTTTTATCAGTTATTGCACACAAGAACCATCTTCTAGCGTGGCTCAGCAATTAAGTGAAGGCTTGAAAGCATCGGGTAAAAAAGTGTTCATGGGGAAGGAGAGTGAAGAGGGCTGGCGACGCTGCTTCGATGAAGAACTAGAACAGTGTGATTGCTTGATAATCCTATTATCTCCCCAAGCATCTGTCAGCGAAATGGTCACTGAAGGAATCCGGCGAGCTAGGGAGTTATATAATGCTAGACCGAACCACAAACCACAGATTGTACCTATTCATATAGGTGAAAATATGGTGCTAAACCATGATCTGCGTGGCTACCTACAGGGAATTCAAGGGTGGGAGTGGAGAACATCTGCGGATACTCCAAAACTGGTTCAAGCAATTTTAAGTTTGCTAGCAGTAAGCCAAGTACAAGTAATAGATAAATCTTTAGAAATATTGCCAGCAGTCTCGTGTTTGCCAGCAGGGATTTCAGAAGAACTCCCTTTGCCAATGGCAGAACCAGAACTGCCTGTGGGTCAAGTTGGACTTGCTTCTGCCTTTTATATAGAACGTCCGCCAATCGAAACTCGCTGCTACCAGGAGGTTTTGCAATTAGGTGCCCTGATCCGTATTAAAGCACCCAGGCAGATGGGAAAGACTTCATTAATGGCACGGATTTTATACCACGCAAGAGAGCAAGGCTATCGCACAGTTCCTCTGAGTTTTCAACTTGCCTCATCTGAAGTTTTCACTAGTCTGGATAGATTCTTACGTTGGTTCTGTGCTTGCATAGGTCAAAATCTGGGGTTGGTGAATCAGTTAATTGATTATTGGGACGATATCTTCGATAGCAGCTATAACACGACTACATACTTTGAAGATTATTTACTAGCAAAAACTGACAGTTGTGTAGTAATTGCTTTAGATGAAGTTGATCGAATTGTTTCATATCCAGAAATTGCCAACGATTTTTTTGGTCTTCTACGAGCTTGGTATGAAAAAGCTAAGTATGGCGATCATAGTAGCGACATATGGAAAAAGCTTCGCTTAGTAGTAGTGCATTCTACAGAAGCTTATGTTCCTATGAACATCAATCAATCACCGTTCAATGTAGGCCTAGCGATTGATTTACCAGAATTCAGCTTTGAACAAGTAAAAGATTTAGCTGATCGGCATCGATTAGCTTGGGAAACTAATCATATACAGCAATTAATGAACCTAGTTGGCGGACACCCATATTTAGTGCGGTTAGCTATGTATCACATAGCTCATAACGACATCACGCTTACACAATTGCTGCGGACAGCTGCCACTGAAGCCGGAGTGTATAGTGATCATTTGCGACGCCATTTGTGGAACCTGGAACAGTATCCAGAGTTAGGAGCGGCATTTAACAAGGTAGTTGCTGCAAACAAACCTGTGGAATTAAAGTCAAAGGTGGTATTTAAATTATACAGTATGGGTATGGTAAAGAAGGAAGGTAATTATGTGTTACCACGCTGCGATTTGTATCACCAATATTTCAAACAACGTTTACCACTTACTGGGATGGAAACGTGAACTTGATCTATGAGTACATCCAAAAACTCCGTTTACAAATATCAGATTGGGGGTAGCTTACCACCAAATGCTCCGACCTACGTAAAGCGACAGGCAGACTCTGACCTTTATAGAGAGCTGAAAGCAGGAGAGTTTTGTTATGTGCTGAATTCACGACAGATGGGTAAGTCTAGCCTGCGAGTTCGTACGATGCAGCGACTGCAAGCTGAGGGTATTGCCTGTGCCGTTATCGACGTTACAGCACTTGGTAATCAGCAAGCGGCTCCAGACCGTTGGTATGCAAGCTTACTTGGCACTCTGGTAAACAGCTTGAAGCTGAAGGTGAATTTAAGAACTTGGTGGCGGGAACATGAAGATTTTACTCCTGTCTACCGGCTAAGTTTTTTTATTGAGGAAGTGCTATTAAAAGAGATTCAAAAAAACATTGTTATTTTTATCGATGAAATTGATAGCGTTCTCAATTTAAATTTCAAAGACGATTTTTTTGCTTTACTTCGAGAATGCTACAATAAACGTTCTGACATAACAGATTACTCACGCCTCTCCTTTGCCATATTAGGAGTAGCAACTCCTTCAGATTTAGTTCAAAACAAAAAACGCACCCCTTTCAATGTTGGTAAGACCATTAAATTAACAGGTTTTCAGCTACATGAAGTAACTCCTTTAGTCCAAGGACTCAAGGGATTTGCCGATAATCCCAATGCTGTGCTAAAAGAAATTTTGAATTGGACAAGTGGTCAACCTTTTCTTACCCAAAAACTGTGTCAATTGGTTATTACCTCTGTTGCTATGATACAAACTGGTGAGGAAAAAAATTGCGTTGAAGCTTTAGTTAACTCAAAAATAATTAAAAATTGGGAAACTCAAGATGAGCCAGAGCATTTAAGAACAATTCAAGATCGACTGTTGAGTAATGAAAACCGTGCTGCTCGACTTTTAGGCCTTTATCAGCAAATTTTACAACAAGGGGAAGTTCCATGTGATGGTAGTTCTGAGCAAATGGAATTACGGTTATCAGGCCTGGTTGTCAAGCAGCAGATCTGTTTAAAAGTTTATAATCACATCTACAAAAGTGTTTTTGACCAGTTTTGGGTTGAGCAAAGACTAGCACAGCAACGTCCTTATTCTGAACAATTGAAAGCTTGGTTAAATTCTGGATGTCAAGATAAATCACGGCTATTACAAGGAAATGCATTGCAAGATGCACTAAGTTGGGCAGAAAGTCAAAGTTTAACAGATCAAGATTATAAATTCTTGAATGCTTGTCGAGAAGAACGAAACAAACTACGAAGTCATCGACAGAAAGTTACATGGCTATGGGCAGCTACTATGACAATAACTGTAGCTGGAATGTCCGGATGGCAATTATGGCTAAGTAATACTCCTTATATTAAGAATCCGGATCGATTTAGCCAAGGAGAACGTTCTTTTTTTCTAAGCGAGGAAAATTCTGGTGTACTCAACGGTATGAGAGCATTCAAGCAAAAGGAATTTAATAAAGCTGAAGGATTTTTTCAAAGAGCTAGCGATGCTAACTTGAATGATCCAGAATTAATGATTTATAAAAATAATTCAAAAGCATGGGTGAAGGGTAATCCTTTTACTATAGCAGTTGCTATACCTTTAGATAATAAAAAACGTACTAGTATAAGTCTATTGCAAGGAGTAGCTTTAGCACAGCAAGAATTTAACAGCAAGCAGCAAGCTAATCGTTTATTGAATATAATTATTGCTAAGGATAATGACGATGTAAGACAGGTTAAAGAAGTTGCTCAAGAATTAATTAAAGATAAGAATGTTCTAGGAGTTATTGGACATAATACTAGCAGTTCTACTAAGAGTGTATTAGATAATTACGAAAAAGCTGATCTAGCAATAATTTCTGCGTCTAGTACTAGTACTGAATTGAGTAGTAACGTTTTTTTTAGAACAGTTGCTTCTGATAGAACAATTGGTAGAACTTTGGCAGATTATGCTATTAAGGATAAAATTAGGCAAGTTGCTATTTTTTATGAAGAAAGCTCTTATGGCAAAAGTATAAGAGATGAGTTTCAAAAAGAGTTTAAAAAAAAAGGAGGAGTAATTGTAAAAGAACCAATAGATTTGAGTAAATTCACTTTAAAATATGAAAAAAATTATTATTCTCAAGTTGTGAAAGAAATTGTTGTCAAATATCAAGCTGATGCAGCTATATTTTGTACAAATACAGCCTTATATGATATCGTTTTAGCAATTGCTCAAGCTCGAAGCAATATACCAAATTTTTCAAAAAGGCTCAAGCTATTATCAGGAGACGGTTTGTACGGAGATAGAAGCTTGAAGCAGCCATTTGAAGGTTTAATTCTGGCTCCACCTTGGTTTGAAGAAGATGATAATGGGCAAGAAAAAGAATTTACAAAGAAAGTAAAAAAAATATGGAGTAAACGACTCTACTGGGAAACGGCTACTAGTTATGATGCAACAAAAGCTTTCATTAAAGCCATAACTTCATCTATTAATCCTAATAGAAAAACTGTATTAAAAAACCTGAAATCAGTTAAACTTCATTCAAATGAAACTTCAGGGGATGATCTCAATTTTTTGGAAGGTGAACGCAAACAAAAACCAGTAATAGTTAAAGTAGTTAAAAGTAAACTTTGTACACAGGATGAAAAACCCTGTTATGAATTTCAAAGGGAGCATCCTAATGTTGAAAAAATGTAAGGATTCACGTGCTATCCTTTAGTTGCATCTTTCTTAACAAAAGAGTGGAAAGGCAGGAATGAGATACAGCAATAGTTTCAGCGATAGACACTAAGAAGTAAGAGAGGTGCGATCGCCCCTGGTGACAGCTTCCGTAACACTATCCCATTCTGGCTGCCTTAGGAGCTATAACTTTACCTTTGTTAACGAATGCAACAGCACTTGCTCAAACTCCATCAGTTCAACCTCAATGTACCGAGACAGAGATTAAACAACACATTCAGCAATTAAATAAAGGCGAAAACGCTGATGTGAAATTCTTAGTAGCGTGCAAATCAAAAGCAGTTTCTGCTCTTATCAAAGCCCTCGACGAAAATAAAGACGAAAACTTTAACATCATCACAATTGCTGTACTTGGTGATATTGGTGCGTCAGCAGCACCAGCAGTTCCTGTATTAAATGGATTATTAAAGAATACAAGATAAAATATTCCTATTGTTGTTGTTTATGCTCTAGGGCAAATGTCACTGAAAGCATAAGATGAGCAAGTTGCTCACTTTATGGTTTCAAAGCGGGT
>NZ_JAVRCK010000157.1:0-10220 GCF_034530815.1 Nostoc sp. DedSLP03 | reverse complement strand
TTATCTTAATGGGTTGCTTGCAATTTGAGTCTTTCTGCCAAAAGTGGATGCTCCCACAAAGCTTCTCCTAACGCCTCCAATTGTTCAATAGATAATCCTTGAACTCGCTCAAGAGTAGATGAATCAATCTCACCAAAACGGCGATTTAGTAGACGTATAATTAAACGTTGTTCTCCTTGCTTATTCCCTTCTTGTATAGCTTGTTCCCGATATTGTTGATAAAGTGGTTTTAATCGCATAATTAACTCCCGATCGTCTTCTTCTGAATTTTGATTAACTTGCAAGTTTTGCCGCAAGTTATAAAGTAATTCTAGCGTTGCTCTGCGAAATGGATGATTTGATGATAGTGCTTCTAATTCATCTATTGCTTGTTTTTGGACTGTTCCTCGACCGATAATTCTTAACCACAAAGTTTCTTGGATGCACGGTAACTGGTGAATTGCAACGATCGCAGTCCGCAAATACTCTGCGATAAAATGTACTCCAGGTAGCCAGTTTACCTTTTGAGTAGCACCAAATCTTGACAGCAGCGTTGTAGATGCTGTTGGGGTAAGTATCCATAATTTAGGAAGTTCTAATTCTGGAATGGAAGTTTTATTGCGATTTGCTTGACGTTGTAAGCCACCCCTTACTTCTAATAATTTTAACAGACAATCACAAATTTCTTCTTTTGATGCAGCGTTACAGAAGGGTTAAAAAATGGCTGCTGTAGCGGCAAACCTTCCTAACAATCCTAGTGTTTCTAAATTCGTGCTTTGTTCTGTTAAAGGAGAAAATAAAACATCGATTTCTCGAACTTCTCCCGCCACACGGCTAGAACCTTGCACTTCTCCATAAGGTTTTAGTAATTCTTCCAAATAATCTTTTGTAAATTGGTCATGGATAAATCTAGTCATTCAACTAAAAAAAATTTAGGCAATAGTGAAGTATAGTACTTATATTACCGTCAACTTAGAAGTAAAAATATCTCTAATATGTATAATTTGTAATTTATCTGAAACCTCTTTGCATAAGCATTTGAGGTTCGACATTCTCAACATTAGCGATCGCTTCTAACTGAGAAATTCCAGCGATCGCATCAACAATCCTACCTGATTTGGCACGCAACCAAGCGGTATGAGGCGCGTAAGAAAAGTTTTGTGCAACTTCATAACCTGCTCGATTAATTACCTCGTGCTGCGATTCCACATCAACGCCTTCTGCAAAGCGGATAAAAACCAGTCCACTTGGTACTGCTAAGGAAGCATTAGTTTCTAGTGTATAAACTGGACTTAATATACCCTGTTCTGATTGATTGGGTTCGCCTGAAAAAACTGCGATCGCACCGTCGTTAAGTCGTAAAATTGCCCCTATTGCCACAGTGCTGGGTTGATTGTAATGTACTGCATAGTACCCAGGTTTACGAGTGTAGGATATAGCAGTGCGTAGGTTTACATTGCCACTAACGCGAATTTGTTCAGGATACTCAGAAAAATAGTCTTTTTGAAATCTCACTTCAGGAATCAGGGGTAAAGAATACGCCTGTAAAAAATACTCAGCCGGAAAATAAAACATCTTTCTCAAATTCTAATGATGTTATAGCGTTTTCAGTGGTACGAAATACATTTATAACGCTTCTCACATTGAGTGCGATACAGACCTAACCCCCAGGGAGTAAAATTCAAAGCCTCTCTCCTTTTAGGAGAGAGGTCAAAATGTATTGCATCCAAACGAGAACCGCTATATCTCATCGTGATGCACAGTTATACGCTCCTACAGATAGTGAAGATTCTTAAAGCAACCTGATTTTGAATCCCCTCTTTTCTGGAAAGATTAATCGAAGTTTGTATGAACTTAGATAGATTAAATTCTGTATCGTAATACACACATAACACATGAAATCAGAAGCATCCATCAAGTAAATGTCAGCCTACGATGGGTATAGCAAGCTTAAAAAGTAAGGCATAATACGGTTTCCCAATACCGAATTCCCAATTTTCAAAATATTTAGGAGATTAAACAATGGTTCAGGTTCGCTATGGTGGACAGAATGGCCAACAGTATGAATTTGCTATCAGTAACGAACACGTTGTAGTGCGTACCGAAAGCCGCAGCACGATTGTCGGTGCAAGATCCTTTGAAGTCGCACCTGTATCACCTACAGCTCGTAGCATCCTCAATCAATTTGAGTTAAAAACCCGGTTTCGGCAAGCCGGTGTAGAAATTTTGCAAGCGAAAATTCCGAATCAGGGTGTCGCTTTGCGCGATCGCGCCCGTGAAATTCTCAACAATGAGTCTGAAGTCCAATTTGCTGGACGCGTCTTAATCGATCCAGTATGCCAACAACCTGTAGTTTATACTGAAAACCTTTTTGTTAAATTTGATAGCGAAGAAGAGTTAAGGGTCTGCCAAGAGGTTTTAAGACGTTACAACTTAACAATTAAACGCCAACTTGAATATGCACGAAATGCTTACTTTGTCAGTGCCCCTGCAAATACTGGTATAGCCGTCTTTGACATCGCCGAGAGACTTCTAAATGAGGAATCAGTGGAACTATGCCATCCCGAACTAGCGCGTGAGTCACGCCAACGTCAGGTTTTCCCGCAGCAATGGCATTTAAAGCAAACAACAATTAATGGTAAGACAATTAACGCCCATGCCAACGTTGAAGCCGCTTGGAAGTTGAGCAATGGCACCGGCACAACTATTGCAATTATCGACGACGGTGTGGATCTCGATCATGAAGAGTTCCGTTCTTCTGGCAAGATTGTTGCCCCGCGTGATGTCACGCGTAAAACGAACAATCCCAGACCAGGAAATGATAATAACCACGGTACATCCTGTGCAGGAGTAGCTTGTGCAAACGGTAACTTCGGAGCATCTGGTGTAGCACCGGGGGCAAAACTCATGCCAATTCGTTTAGCTTCAGCGCTGGGATCGCAGGATGAAGCAGATGCTTTTGTTTGGGCGGCTCAAAATGGTGCTGAAGTTATTTCTTGTA
This sequence comes from Nostoc sp. DedSLP03, assembly GCF_034530815.1. Classification (NCBI taxonomy): domain Bacteria; kingdom Bacillati; phylum Cyanobacteriota; class Cyanophyceae; order Nostocales; family Nostocaceae; genus Nostoc; species Nostoc sp. DedSLP03. The sequence continues at coordinate 7,240 of NZ_JAVRCK010000157.1, read as the reverse complement.
GCTGGGGCCCCGCAGACGGTACTTGGTTTGAGCCAGACGATCCCGCACACAAGCAAAAAGTACCTTTGCCTGATTCCACGCGACTTGCTATAGATTTTGCAATCAATAAAGGACGCAACGGCAAGGGCTGTGTAATTTTATTCGCGGCTGGTAACGGTAACGAAAGCGTTGATAATGACGGCTACGCCAGCTACCAAAAGATAATTGCAGTGGCAGCTTGTAACGACTACGGCACGAGAAGCGCTTACAGTGACTTCGGTCAAGCGGTTTGGTGTGCCTTCCCCAGCAACAATGGTGATATTTCTCAAACCACTGGAATTTGGACAACCGATCGCTCTGGTGTACTTGGCTATAATTCCGGTAATCGAAATCTGGGTGAGGCTTTAGGCAACTACACAAACGAATTTGGCGGAACTTCTAGTTCCTGTCCAGGTGCAGCAGGTGTAGCAGCCTTAATTCTTGCCAGAAACCCAAATCTGCGTTGGGATGAAGTGCGAGACATTATAAAACGCTCCTGCGATCGCATCGATCAAGCTGGAGGTAAATATGATGCCAATGGCCGCAGCCCCTTTTACGGTTACGGTCGAATCAATGCTCTCAAAGCTGTAGAATTAGCCAAGCCACCGCAAACATCACCCATCAGCAGATTCCAAGCAGTGCAAGATGTGCCAATTAACGATCTGCAAACATCAACATTATCGGTGGCGATCGCTAATACTACCCTGCTAAAATCCATCAAAGTTAATGTAGATATCGAGCATACATATATTGGGGATCTTATAGTTACTCTTCTTCCCCCAGTGCAAACAGGCATACTTCCCATAAATCTGCACGACCGCCAGGGTGGAGCTACAGATAATATTAAAACAACTTATGACGAGGTAAACACCCCAAAACTTGCTGCCTTTAAAGGTAAAAGTCCCCAAGGAACCTGGACTCTCGAAGTTGCAGATAAAGCTGAAGGAGATACAGGAAAAATTCGCAGTTTGACCATTGAAATGGGATTTTAACCCGAATGGCATGAAAAGGTAAAACCTCCTCAGGGCAGGGTGTTGGGTGTAGTGTTTAAGACAATAGAATTTTAGGACGAGAATTTTAGGACGTCAAACTGAAGGGTGTAGGGTATTAGATAATTATATCATGTCTGCCTAATCACTTATGATTACCGTATCTGTGCAAAAATCTCAAAAGTCTTTTTCCCCTATCCCCTGCCCTCTAAATGATAAGTCTTCAACCGGACATGATATTAGTAGGGCTTGTACCCTTATTGCTTTTGGGGTAGGGTGTATAAAAATACAATTTTTTCTTCCTCCAACACCCAACACCCCTTCATCCAAAAATACTAGGCGATTATTCAATTGTGAGTCAGTGCAGCAAATTATTGAAATGCCGATGGTGCTGGACTCAAATTTATAATTCGAGATTAAAAAACCTAAAATTTAGCTACGGCACGAAAAAACGAGCTTTTGGTCAAAAAAATTGCTTCTTGGACTGATTTAACATTAACTGATAATCTCTTAATATCAATTTTTCCTGTATCATTTTCAGTCATTTTCAACAGGTAAATCGGCTCTACATTATTCTTTATACCTATTGCTAGTAAAGTGTATCCTTGAGATGAATCTAACTCAACAGCTTGTAATTCTTTTTTAATACCTTCATAACCAATTATTTCAATTAGCAATTCTCGCACTTCCAAGTCATCTTCTTCTAATAACCATTTTGCTTCCCATTCTGTTGTAGGTAACTTACTGTATTTTTCTGGTAATCTTACACCATGATAAACGTAGACACTAAAACCATCAGCATACTCAATAGCTGGTTCAGCTTCTGCATGTAACCGCTGTTGATTATCTAATAATAATTTTGTAGGGCGATCGCAAATAACGCAAAAATCACTATCTTCAATAATCCAACCACATTCTTGAACTAATGATTGAAATATTTTCCAGTCTTCTTTAAAATCACTAAGACCTGAGACAGAAAAGCCAAAATCAAACATGGCTGCCCATAAATGATTTTCGGGTTGAAAAGAATCATTAATTTGAGATTCCAGATAACGATATTCTTCAGGAAATTGACTATTTTCTGAAACTCTATTTTCTATTTTATTTAACAAATGCTTATATAGTTGACTGTTAAATGGTTCTCCTCCACCTTGAGCGCAATAGATTATGTCTCCGAATTGCTCGTAAACTTTACTATCTATTTGTTCAAATAGAGGATTTTTTAACTTCTCAACTATGTGGTAAAATAGCAAGTTATTCAAAGAAGAAGTATCTTGATTATTTTCCCAGTTCTTTATCTTTTGAAAGGATAAATGGTTAGAGAGCCAATTGCACGCAGCGTCAGGACTATCACAAAAAGTAATTTGAGGAATGGGTAAACCAACCATTGCATAAGCATCTTTTACAGCTGACTCTGCTTTTTTTCTATCAATTCGCTGAGTAGAAAGTCTAATATTTTCCCATTTGCTTTTATAAACTGAGATTAAAGCTTCTTGTTCTGGAGTTAGTTTTTCAATTTTTTTATTGGACATGTTTGTGTTAAAACATAACAATATTAACTAAGTTGCCGCATTAAGAGCTTAAAGCATTATTATTTCCATTAATTATAAAACGGAATAAGCTACGTTTAGCGTCTGTTGGGTAGCTTCTGGTAGAGAAGAGAAGCTTAACGAAGTTATCATCGCAGATTACGCAAAGTGTAAAAATAATAATTTGTACTTAATTGGGATGGCCACTTTATCTTTTAAAAGCGGCCATCTTATCCTTTAAGTGTCAATTTCTGGTGAGGTTACGGTTCACAATTTAGATTAAATTATGGGTAAAAGCACAGTCTCGCCCGTCCGTTGCGGCAAGATAGCCACACCACAAGAAATAGATTTATATACTGTTTTAGCTGTATCACGTTAGTACAAAACTATTTCTCTTTGCGTCACCCCGTCCCAGTATAAATTAACTTTGAGTCACAGCCTCTTTCGCCAAGAATTTCTCTAATTCTGTCAGTGCATCAGCATCAACCTTAGTTTGCATCGGGCAGAACTTCGGCCCACACATCGAACAAAACTCAGCAGTTTTATAGATATCTGCTGGTAAAGTTTCATCGTGATATTCCTTAGCTCTTTCGGGATCGAGTGATAATTCAAACTGACGGTTCCAATCGAAGTTGTAACGCGCCTTGGAAAGTTCATCATCTCTATCCCTTGCACCAGGGCGATGTCTAGCAATATCAGCCGCATGAGCTGCTATTTTATAGGCAATCAACCCATTTCTGACATCTTCGGCATCTGGTAAACCCAAATGTTCTTTAGGTGTTACATAGCACAACATTGCAGTACCGTACCATCCAGCCATCGCCGCTCCAATGGCTGAAGTGATATGGTCATAACCGGGAGCAATGTCTGTCACCAATGGCCCCAACACATAGAAAGGTGCTTCCGAACACTCTTCCATTTGCTTGCGGACGTTGAACTCAATTTGATCCATTGGCACGTGTCCAGGCCCTTCCACCATCACCTGTATATCATGTTCCCAGGCTTTGCGAGTTAGCTGTCCCAGAGTTTTCAATTCAGCTAATTGTGCTTCATCTGAGGCATCATGAGTGCAACCAGGACGCAGGGAATCTCCTAAACTGAAGGAGACATCGTACTTTTTGAAAATCTCAATAATATCTTGGAAGTGGGTATAAAGCGGGTTTTGTTTGTGATGATGCAACATCCACCGTGCCAAAATACCGCCGCCGCGAGAGACAATACCAGTGAGCCGGTTTCTCACCAAAGGCAAATGCTCAAGCAAAATCCCTGCGTGGATAGTTTGATAGTCTACTCCTTGCTGGGCGTGCTTTTCGATGATATGAAGAAAATCATCAGCAGTCAGATTCTCAATTGTGCCGTGGACACTTTCTAAAGCTTGGTAAACCGGTACTGTACCAATGGGAACAGGTGAAGCCTTGATGATTGCAGTACGAATTTCATCCAAATTACCGCCGCCTGTGGACAAATCCATCACGGTATCAGCGCCGTACTTCACCGCCAGATTCAGCTTATCCACTTCTTCCTGAAGATTAGAAGAGTTGGGAGAAGCGCCGATGTTAGCATTTACCTTACATTTAGAGGCAATGCCAATAGCCATCGGCTCTAGGTTAGTGTGATTAATATTCGCGGGGATAATCATTCGTCCCCGCGCTACTTCCTCACGAATGAGATCCGCTGGGAGATTTTCCCGTTGGGCGACGTAGTGCATTTCTTCGGTGATAACACCTTGGCGGGCGTAGTGCATTTGAGATACATTAACCTGCCCACGTCGTTTAGCAACCCATTCAGTCCGCATATTGTAATTCCTCAATAAACAGCTTCCCTCCGCTGGTATTACCCAGACTCAGGTGTTAAGGGTGTGATCTCAGCCTGGTTATGTAGGCACCCCTAGCATGGATGTAGTGTAGCACCTTGGTTATATCTCGGAGCAAAGCTGTTAACAATTTATGAGGTAACACAATTTTGGATTTTCGGGTTTAGGCGCGAATTTCATTTGCACAAGGACGACCCTGTTCAATATCGGTAATATTAGCAAAAGTTGTTTCGGCAATATTGTAGAGAGCTTCTGCTGTAAAAAAGGCTTGATGTCCGGTAATCAGTACATTGGGGAATGTTGTTAGACGCTGGAAAATATCATCTTGAATAATTTGCCCAGACAAATCCTCAAAGAACAATTCCGATTCTTGTTCGTAGACATCTACAGCTAGATAGCCAATTTTACCAGATTTTAATCCCTCAATCACTGCTTGGGTATCAATCAGCGCTCCTCGGCTAGTATTAATTAGCATCACACCTGGCTTAATCTGTTTTATAGCCTCAGTGTTAATTAAGTGATGGGTTTCAACAGTCAAGGGGCAGTGCAGGGAGATAATATCGGAGTTGGCAAATAGCTCAGATAGTTCTACATACTTTCCACCCAGCGCCTCCAATTCGGGATTGCGATAAACGTCATAGGCGAGTATGTGACAGCCAAACCCCCTCATAATCTGTCCTAAAATCAGACCGATTTTGCCGGTGCCAACAATTCCCACTGTACGCTGATGCAAATTAAATCCCAACAGTCCATTTAAAGAAAAATTGCCTTCTCGGACACGGTTATAGGCATGATGAATTTTGCGATTTAGACTTAAAATCAATCCTACAGCGTGTTCTGCTACCCCATAAGGTGAATAGGCGGGAACACGCACAACGGTAGTTCCTAAGTCTGCTGCGGCTTGTCAGTCTACATTGTTAAACCCCGCACAGCGAAGGACAACCAGACGAGTTCCCCCTGAAGCGAGAAGTTCTAAAGTTGGGGCATCAACCCGATCGTGGACAAATACGCAAACTGCTGGAAATCCGGCAGCCAGGATAGCCGTATCCCGATTTAAACGGGGTTCAAAAAACACTAACTCGTGTTGGATGGGAGAATTTGCAGCTGACAAGAACTGGCGATCGTAGGCTTTTGTACTGAAAACTGCTACTTTCATGCAAAACCTCAGACTTTATGTATGCTGCACGGTGTTCGAGTACATAATACGTTGACCTTTAGAAAAGCGATGTCTACAACGAGCGTAAATGCGGCATTTTAAACATTTTTTAATCGTTTACTCTGGCAGGATAAGTTAAATAAGCGATGTCTACGACGGGCTACGCCTACGCACTTCGGTTGAATGCAACTGCTTCAAATTACTACAAATAGGCAACGCCGCATTTTGCTTATATTTCCATCACATTTATTTCTCATAATTTTGCGATCGGCTAATAGTCAATTTTCGCAGAAACAAAATGACAGCAACATCTGAAAAAATCATCCAGCTACGTGAATGGTAGAATATACCGACATTGAAAGTGTAATTTATTTGAGGACATCAGTTAACTTGTGCTGTAGTTGTGTGAGTTTTTTACAATTTCCCAGCTTGGAGTTGATCCCATTCTGTATTAAGATGCACATAACAAGACTGCCCTCTACTCCGCCCAAATAACGGTTTGACTACAGGGATGAAATACAATAGGTTTCAAGGAAAGTAAAGTACACAACGATTCGTCTCAAAGCTTAATATGAAGCGTGTTTTACTCCTGGATTCTGCTGTATATCCAGCTTCGCGAAGAAAAAGTATAAGTCAGGAATATGTTTATGAGTAGCTTAATCTTATTATTAATTGGTTTAGGAACATTATTCTTGGTTTTCAATACTAGAGATGAAATTAATCGCATTACTGCTATGATTAGCGGGACAATTCTTTTGATTTGGGGTTTGGCTCTAGCTCCCTTATCATTTCAATTATTAATTGAGATTGTTTCAGTTTTAGCAGCTTTCTCTGTTTGTATGCGTTGTTTAGGTTGTGGTTTTAACCGCGATTGATTTTTCACTTGATAACTTATAAGTTTAAAGTAAGATTTATAAATTCTGCTTCTATTGTTAAAAGAGAATTCAGAAGTCAAATGCCCCATGCCCAATCATTACCGATATATTATTTTTTACAAACCTTATGGCGTTCTCAGCCAGTTTACAAAAGATACTCCCACACATAGCACCCTAAAAGATTATATTGATGTGTCTGATGTGTATCCTGTGGGACGCTTAGATTGGGATAGTGAAGGATTGCTGCTGTTAACAAACGATGGACAATTGCAACATCGCCTTGCTCATCCGCGTTTTGGTCATAAACGTACTTACTGGGTACAGGTAGAGCGAATTCCAGATGCAGATGCTATCAAAAGGTTACAAACAGGTGTGGAAATTCAAGATTACCGCACTCAACCAGCAGAAGTGAAGCTCTTATCAGAAGAACCACAGCTACCCGAACGCACTCCACCAATTAGATTTCGTAAAAATGTACCGACAGCTTGGCTGGAAATGACTTTGACAGAGGGAAAAAACCGCCAAGTTCGGCGCATGACTGCGGCTGTTGGGTTTCCGACTTTGCGACTGGTCAGGGTCAGCATTGCTCACCTACACTTAGATGACCTACAATTGGGTCAATGGCGCGACCTCACCGCTTCTGAAATCGGTAATTTTAACGTGAATTCGACAAGTCTTATTTAACCTCTCCCCCAACCCCTCTTCGACACGGAGAGGGGAGCAAAAAGCTGAATTTTTCGTTGCTCCTCCCTTTCCGTTTCGGAGAGGGAGGCTGGGAGGGAGAGGTTCATCGAACTCACGTAATTTTAACGTGAGTTCGACAAATTAAAAAACAGCAGGAGGTAGTGCAGGTAAGTCTT
>NZ_JAVRCK010000156.1:0-10428 GCF_034530815.1 Nostoc sp. DedSLP03 | reverse complement strand
GGTGCAATTTATCTGGCTGCTTCTGTCATTTGGCTCAATTGATGACACGCCCTAATATTGCGACATTAGTTTGTGAACGGTTATCTCGAATGAGCTACAACCCAAATTAGTGAAATAGCGACATTAATTTGTGAATGTACACTAGGAGTTGAAACCGCTCTAAATGTTATTGCACTTTTAAAATGGCTCAGGTCGGAGTTGAACCAACGACCCCAGGCTTATGAGTCCCGTGCTCTAACCAACTGAGCTACTGAGCCATGTTTTTCAAAATCATTAATTAGTATAGCATAGAAATTTGCTCAAGACTAGTCTGTTTTGCAATTTTGTTAGAACTTTCATCCCTATTGAGGTAATAAAAGTAGAAGAGGGAGGTACACTCCCTCAACTAACAAGGCAATAATTTAGTTACAGACAGCCAAGAATTATAGGCGTTGCGGTAACATAGCTATTGGGTTAACAGCACCCTTGCCTGATGGATGGATTTCAAAGTGGGTGTGTGGCCCAGTACTGTGACCAGTGCTACCCATTAAAGCAATTGTTTCTCCTTGATGTACCTGTTGACCCGGTTGCACCAGAATCTTGCTGTTATGAGCATAGCGAGTTGTACTGCCATCAGGATGGCGGATTTCGACGAGGTTGCCATAGCCACCATTGTTCCAGCCAGCTTTTTCTATCGTCCCCTCAGCTGAAGCTACAACTGGCGTGCCAGTGGAGTTAGCAACGTCAATTCCTTTGTGCATTCTACCCCAGCGCCAGCCATAGCCAGAAGTTAGGGTTCCCTTTGCTGGCCAGGTGTAAGCTAAGGTTGAGGAAGATGGAGGAGGTGTAAGTTCGTCAATGGGTCTGGGAAGATATTGATCCACTGCTGCCAAAGGTGGTAATACCTGTGGAGAAACTGTGGTTCCTCGCATCTTTCCTAAGGAGTCAGAGGCATTTACTTTTCCAGGAGGCGTTGCCACCCTTGTGGCAGATTGAGTCCGAGAGGGAGTCCACTGGCTAGCAGAACCCAGATTAGGCATGAATTCTGGGTTTACTACTTCGGTAGGGCGTACAGTAGTATGGAATTGGGACTTAGCCTGAACGCTATAGTTAGCCCGAATCGGTGTCGGAACTGGAATTGGTATTGCTACACTATTCGGTCTAGATGCAGAGTTAGGTACACTGAAATTATTGGGCGTAGAAATAGGAGTGAGAATAGCAGCATTATTTGCTTCAATCGCTGCTGCTGGCACAACTAAATTACCAGACTGTTGAGCGCGATATTTCTGCTGTAACCTCTGGATTTCCGTTTGTAAGCCCCGCAAACGGTCATTATTATTATTGTTTACCCTTGCTACCCTATTTGCTGGTGTCTTCGGCTGTTGCATTTCGGCAAAAGCTTGTGGCACTGGAATGTCACCACCGACGCCATAAGACTTAGCTGTGGGGGGGGCAGTTTCTAAGTCGGTTGCACTATTTGCCTGAATCTGTACAGTTACCTGTGCAGGAACGGCAACGCTACTGTTGTCGGCAATAGTTGGTGATGGTGAACTAGGTAGATATGAGTTAGCACTACCAATATTCAAAGGGGAGGTAGCAACATTAGGAGTTTTGCTAGACTCTACAGAAGTGGGCTGACTCGCTACAGTTGCCTCAACTTTAACGGTAGGAATTTGAACCGCAGGAATTTGAACCGCAGGAGTTTGAACCGCAGGAATAACTAGTTTTTGACTAATTCGCAGTTCATTGGGATTATTGAGGTTATTTGCTTTAACTAGTTCTGATACTGAAGTGTTGTATCTGCTGGCGATCGCTGCTAGTGTATCTCCAGGTTTAACTTCATAAGCTGTATGCGTCGAGGAGGCAATCACTATTGGCGCCGATGGTACAGATGCACTGTCTCTTGTCTTCTGTTTTAACTTCGATACCAAATTCGCTTGGCTTGCATCGTTAGAAGTGTCTGACTGGACTGCTAATGCAGTCTTCTCAACCACAGTTGTCGGCTGCGCCAATTCTATATCAGCTGGTGATGGTGATAAATTTTTGGTCTCTCCAGACTGCAACTGCGCCAGACTCTTTCTTAAACGGTTCGATTTTTCTTGTAAGCGATTTAGTGCGAACTCTTGTTGCGCCTTAAGTTGTACATTTATTTCACTGTTAGCTGCGGTTGACGTTGCCACTGTTTGTGGCTGGGCAGTTAGTGATGTATTTGTACTATCAACACCATCAGCACTATAGTCAGACAGCTTATTGACTGTTGGAAAACTAGTTTCGGCTAAGGTATTGTTCAATCCCTGTGCCATTTTGGGCTTCAGGTTAGTGGAATTTTTATAACCTGCTGTTGTTTGAGAAAACTTGTTTGGTGCAGGAACTTGCAAAGATATTCCACTTGCCGCGACTTGCCATTTAGCTTCAAGCCCAGGCACTTGTGATACTGCCGTTGGTTCCACGATTACAGGATTTTCCGGCACGCTCGCTGATGAGACTGCTTGGGACTCCAGCTTTGTGGAGGCGAATTTCACGTTGGTGTCAGGAACAGCAGGAATCGCTGAAGTCGCCTTTTGGCTACCTACTGGCACCGCTGCTTGGGCTTGATCGCTTTGTCGAGTCACCAAAAGGCTGGTTGCTCCCATAGAGATTGCCAAGCCAATCATCGCCGCTTTTGTCCGCACCCGGCTGTTAACTTTTGGATTCATCACATTTAGCAGTTCTACCGGGGCATCATCGCTGCTAGGGGTATTGTTCAACACAGCTTTTACTCTCTTTTTCAATGCTCGTTTCAAAGACGACCTCCTTACGATCACTAGCGCTTAACTAACCTCGATTTTTCAGTTGGATACTAGTCAATGATTTAGATCGCAACAAATGATAGATCGAGATCACATTCACCAGAGATGCTTACGCAAGATTAACCTGCTTCTCTGATTTAGACAAGTTCACATCTGTTTGCAAAACTTAAATTTTGCTGTGTTTACTTGTCCGAACCACTCCTAACACCACTTAGGACGATTTTACTCTTTACCATTATCCGCACTTGTCTTGCGTCAATCGCGGGGACTGGACAAATTATTTGCCAAGTCCAAGTCGCTGCTGAAAATTAAATTGCGGCGACTTCTGGAAAAGTTATGCCCCCTGCTGTAGATATCTTCAAGATATTTCTACCCCATCCGTCTTCATCAACACGAGACTTTACGTTGATTATTCCCTAAAAAACAACCGTATTAACTATCGGCTACTTTTGAGCTAATTTCTGTCCTCGAACGAGCAAAAATAGCTCAAATGTAATACATGACTGGATTTTAGCAATTTCGTTCCTAGTTTAGAATGTTTTAAATTCATCAAAATCTATCATTCAAATTCAGCAATATCCCAAGTTTCATATACAAATTTCTTATAATAACCTTACTATACTTGTAAGTATCTTCCACTACATTTCACGAATAATTTAAATTTTTGGTATATTGTTTTACATATTTTTGCTGTGAGCAAGAAAATTTTTGCAGTCACAAATAAATCTTCTAATAGGTTTTTGGAAAGCTTATAAGTAAATACACTTATAAACAGTCATGTAAACAACTATTCTAAATAGCCTAACTGACGACGGGTTTCAAATAAGCCTATTGCTACACTCACTGACAGGTTCAAGCTGCGAACCCCTGGTTGGCTCATGGGAATATAGACGGTAGCATCACAATCTGACAGAATTGCTGGTGGTAAGCCTGTGGTTTCACTACCAAACAGTAGCCAATCATCAGGTTGAAACTGAAAGCTTACATAATTACAATTTCCATTAACCGTATAACCCAACCATCTGCCACCACGCCTCTGATGTACGGTTTTAAAGGCTTCTAGTGATTCGTGATAGTGTAGTTTCACATAAGGCCAGTAATCTAAGCCGGCTCTTTTGAGGTAGCGATCGCTAATTTCAAACCCCAAAGGCCCCACCAAATGCAACTCTGTACCTGTAGCTGCACAAGTACGGGCAATATTACCTGTATTAGGAGGTATCTGCGGGTTCACTAAAACTACCTGAGGCATTATCCGTATAATTTAAGTATTGTATAAAAAAATTTATGGTCAATGTTAAATCTACCAAAAGGTAGAGGCTATTCATAGGTTTTGTTAATAATAATCAAGCATCCTCTATCGATTAGATTTTTAAAAGGAAGTACAAATTAGCCCAGATGAATGCCTGAGAGGATATTTGGCTACAATTGGAAAATATTAAGTGTTGTGTAGAGAAAGTAAGTACTTGTGTTTTTTAAGGCTGGTAGTGCTTGCAAAAAAATCTACCATTTGTATGAAGACGAAAGTGGAGAGATAAGGGGATAAAACAAAGTGTTTTCTCAATGCTCAATCCCCAATGTATTTTGAGTTAACCCAGCAGAGACGAACATAATTTGTCTTCGAGTTCGATTTCGCGCTCTTGGGTGGCAATAATAGCCTGAGTGATGACGCGCTGGCTGTCAAAACCGACTGCGTGTAATTGCAACCACTGTTGAGCTTCATTGCCTTCGCGGAGGATTTTGTGCAAAGGCGAAAGAAAACAGCTAAAACCTTGTTGCTTGGCGATCGCCCAAACATCTTGGTAAATTTCGGCAATCCAATCTCTGGCTACAATGCTTCTGCCATCTTGCCAATGCCTCAACTGAGCATCAAGACTACCAGCAGCAGCAGCAGCTTCGTTGTCAGCAGTGAGGGTGACGAGTTCTTCAGCAGAGAAAGTGCTTTGGGTTAACGGATCGATGCTGGGGTTTTCGATTATTTGCAACAAACGCGCTTCTAATAAGGCAGTAATAGCCAATAAGGCAATGGGATCTGTGACTAAATCGCAAATTCGTAGTTCTAGGCGATTCAAGTCATAAGGACGGCGATCGCCATTTGGTCGCACCGATGCCCACAAATGCCTTACATTCTGCATGGTTCCGGCAACGAGTTGATCTTCCACCCACTGGATATGATCGGCGTGGCTGGCAAATAAGGGCACATGGCTGGGCGTTTGTGGGAAAACGCCCCAACGGGTGGAGTGATAGCCAGTAGCTTTGCCATCCAAGAACGGAGATGAGGCGCTGAGCGCGAGAAATAGGGGTGCTTCCATACGGATTACCCGACACGCCCGCATCAATACTTCTGGGTCGCTGATGCCGACATTGATGTGTACGCTAGCGGTGACTACTTTCGTGCCATAGGTGTTCTCAATGTAATCATGATAGGGGTTTGTTGCATCGGAACGGAGAAAGCGATCGCCCCCACCCAAAGATAAAGTACTCCCTGGTATTAAGGTGTAATCGCCCAAACGATTAAGGTAGTTTCGCAACTCCCGCCGGGGACGCAGCAAGGCACACAATAAATTTTCGTAATTATGGGATGGTTGAGTTATGTACTCGACGTTGCGGCTATCTGGTTCGCGCATAAATCCATCCAAAGCCGCAACTATTTTGTCGGAGAGACCGACGATTTCACCTTGAGGCGTGCCCGTATACATCTCAATCTCAAAGCCTTTTAATAAGACCACCTTGTTCTCCTCGGCTCTCTCTACTTATAAATTGTATCGAACAAGACGAATCTCTGGATCTATCTTTAAGTCAATCAAAGGTTAAGAATCATTTAATTGACAATCCCCGCGAAATCAAGAAGTATATTTCAGACGGCATATTTCTGGATTCTCTTTGAGAAATTATTACTATTGAAGTATGAAAAATATCCTAATGTAGGTTAAACGCGGTACAAAATAAAATCATTGGGTGAATCACTCTCTTGAACAATCTTGAGACGTATAAACTGCGCCCATACTTCATCACTAAGTAAATTTAAAGCAGTTTCGGGATTGTTAATTGCGATCGCGCCGATAACTTTACGCCATCCCTGTTGCAATAAATCAATAAAAGTCTCTTCGATAGAAACTTGACTCAGCAAAGAAAGTGCAGTTTTAAAACTTGCTGAATCACCTGATAAGTTTTTTGACTTTAATTTCTGTATTGCTACATTCAACCATACAGGCAGAAGTTCAAGCCAATTGCTTTTCTGTATCTCTTTGAGTGCAATATCTTCCATACCTAGCGCACTCCAGATACATAAAGACTCTATAGCCAGTTGAGAATCACGGTTTTCGAGAGCATTTTCCCATAATTTTTGAGCGTGATTTTGGAAGCGATTAGCGAGAAATTCATAAGCTTCCTGTACTTGAAGGGGAATTGTCACTTGATAAACTGACTCGTCTAGTGGTAGGTAATTACCGCGATCAGATAGCCAGTTATGAGAGCCGCAAAGATAGATTTTTCGATCGACGATTACTTCTTTGACATGAGAATCTCCTAAACAAAAAACCTGTACGGATGGTAAACCATCAGGTGTTTTTATCGCTCGAAGTTTTTTTTCTACTTCTGGTGGAATTGGTTTATCCTCATTTTTTAGTTGCTGCGTAATTCCATGTCCAATTAAAATCCATACTCCGCGATTAGCTAATTTCTGTAATAGATTCAAAAATGTTTCATTAACAACTGCTTGATTCATCCAAGGAGAATAAATCATAACTTGGCTTTTCGCCGAATTTAAAACTTCTAAAAAAGCTTGGCTAATTTGTCCATTCCGTAACTGAATCGCTTGACCTACTACTGATTTTTTAGAAGTTTCTAGAGCCTTAGTGCGGATATTTTTGAGTCTAGCTTCTATTTCGGTATTTTTCAGCTTGAGAATGGTTTCACATTCACAATTTATGGTTTCGCTTGACAACTTACATAATCTTTGTAAGGAGATTTTACCTTCATTATGTAGCACTTCTAACCAATTGGATGCTGACTCTAAAATTTGTGTTCCATTTCTTATTTGAATACTCAATTTATCTTCAAAAGCATCAAACATAATGAAAATCGATATCCTTCTCCAAATTTTTTGAGTTGAAGTTAGTACCTTACAGGAAGTGACAATTTTTCCTTCTTCTGGTACATGAAGTGCTAAACCTGAAGCTTGAATGCTTGTTTGAATTTGCTCAAGCGGTAAGGAAGTAATATCAGCAATTGTATTATCAATATTTATAAAATCTGCCAAATCAGGCAAATTTATTACTGTCTCATTTAATGATTCAGATTGAAAAGTTATCTTGTCGCTTAAAAGGTCTGTAATAGCATTAATTTGTATAGGATATGGCGGCTGTGGTACAGATCCTTTTTCATAAAAGGAGCGTCCTTCAGGAGTAACTGTTAGTGGCGATGTTGGTGATAGAGTTTGTAAGGAACGAAGTGTTGCAGTAGTAGTTTTAATAAATACAGAATCCAGCCCAAGTATAAAGGCTAATTCATCTTCTGTTGGCGGAGGTTGAAATTCAATAGCAGCACGGATGATAAATTCTTCGAGTACGTTAAACTGGCGGGGTTCTTTGATGCTCACTTCTACCGGAGTTTGAAGCAAACTATAACGGAATTGACGCGCGGCTAAAACTGATAATCTAGGACTTTGCGCTTCAATTTCGTCTACCAAATTTTTAAGATTGTCATCAATGGGTTTAGCAGAAGAGGCTAGAAACATCAACGTAACAAGATTAGATAATTCAATTTCTACAAATACTTATAACTTATGAGGCAAACTAATTTTATGCTTTAAAAAAATATTGGCGACGACTAGCCTACCAAAAATCCAGCATCAGTCAGACAATTTTGGATTTGAGATTTTGGATTTTAGATTGACCCCATAGATAAATCTAAGGGCTTGTACCATCAAGGAATGTCGGTTACAAACATTAGCAGACCATAAATTGCCCCAGGAATGGTCATTGTAGGACTGTTCATTAGTGTAGGTGTAGAAGCGATCGTGTCCCATTTTAAATTTCTACTTCTACTGTAATTGCTGTAACACGTTTTTCTCATAATCGGGTTAAAGTAGCGATCGCAAAACCTAAAGCCATTGCAACTATATTCAAAACTAGAGTTGCCTAGCCCACATCTATAACATCACAAACAATAGCGTCACAGAAAGAGCAACATCACCCCCAGCCAATAACGTAATCATATTACTTCCATCCTTAACCCGCGTTGGTAACAATAAAAGTACCTCTGGATTTTACCGTATTCCCGTTAAAATTCTAGTTATTGCTTGTGACAATCAATATAATTGACCACAGATTGATATAGATTTTCATAGAGGCGCACAGATGTACGCCCCTAAGCAAGCCTATATTTTATTCAAATGAGAATCGCTACAGCAGGCAGATTTCATCGAAGAGGAGTGGTTTGTACCTCTTCTAAGGATGGTAGAGATTTAGAAGAACTAGCGCTACTTTCTGGTGTTGAAGGTTCATCATTAACAACTCCATCCCATGAATAATTGCAGATTTTAGTGCGAAGTAATGTACCAAATGTCAGGTTAATTACTACAGCGAAGGAATCGATAAAAATTAGATTCAAAAAGCGATCGATCATTAGACCCCCTTGAGCTAACTTGAGCATCAAGTGATATTTGCTTTCTTACTACACATGCCACAATGTCTTTTCCAGAAATGCATCTTGTATTAATACTTCTCGGTTAGGTGGCACAGCTAACTGTGTGCCCATAATATAAATATAATTTGGGATAATTTATTTTTGGAAGTCTCTTAGGGGATTGCCGGCTGTTGTAAATTAAGCTCTTGGAATGCTTCAGAAGACTCTTCCAATGTCAAGCTACCAGAAGATTTATTACCATTGATTTGTAGAGTGTATTTACCCTGTGGTAAGCCTTCTAAATAATAGACTCCAGCACCGTTGGTGACAGAAAAACGCCGAGTCCCCCGATCTGGTTGTATAGCTTCTACCCGTGCGCCTGCGATCGCTTGAGCTTGTAAATAGTTTTACCTGTTTGATAAGCTAAACTTTTCAGTCTTAGCTAAACTAACATAGTACAAGCAATATGATTTATTTCAAGATACATCATTGATTATTACTAATTCGAGTAAAGCCAATCAAACACATTCTAGGTAATTAAATACTTCTGTACTACTGGGTAGCGATCGCACTGTGCCAGTTGTGTAAGTTCTGTGATTATAGGATACATAAATACCCTTATTTGAAAAGGCAGTATATAATGCGTACCTCTTTATACCCGAAACACTTGTAAACAGGCCCCCTAGATGCTCGATAGCGATCGCGCAGAGTCTTGTAAAGAAGCGAACGCTTTCGCGTAGGGGTACGCAAACTCATGAAAATCCTTGGCATCTACCCTTATGTACCAAACGCTCTTTCCAGGTTGGCAAAAGAACCGCGACACTAATACCACTGTAGCTCTACGTATAATAAATAATAGAAACCTCAAAACACTCTAACTCAGTCTATAAACTTCGTCTTCCAAAGTCGTACTAGCAAGAACTGTCTTTTATCTTTATCTTCACATCTGCTAGCATTTGCCTAGAATCTTTGATAAAAACTCATACAAACTGTATATTTTTAAGTATGTTAGCAAGTAACTATTTAATTCTTGTGAAAGTGAGGTTAATATACCTAACTCTGTAGAATTAAGGTAAAAGTTCCTAGACAATGGGCTAAGGTATAGCTTCTTTAACAGACTAAATATTCTTGAGATGACCGAAAGCTAATGACTGAAGCGATCCAAATCGGTAATCGTACAATTACAGCTAGTGAATTGATTTCTTTACTGGCAAGTTACCAAATGCTGCCACAGTTGCAGCGAGAATTAATCATTGATGAGGCGATAGAGCAAAACTCACGCTCCGCCAAGGTAGTTATAGAGTGTACTCCTGAGGAAGTAGCCCAAGCTAAACAACAGTTTTACGCTGAAAAACAGTTTAAAAATGAAGAAGACATCCAGGCTTGGATGGCACATCAAGGACTGACTCCCGATCAACTAGAAGTTATTACCACTCGTAAGCTGAAAATTGAAAAATTCAAGCAAGCCACTTGGGGTAATAAACTGGAATCTTACTTTTTTCAGTCCAAGGCAAAACTGGACAAAGTAATTTATTCCCTACTGCGAACCCAGGATGTGGGAATTGCCCAAGAACTCTACTTTAGGATTCAGGCAAAAGAAAACTCTTTTGCTGATTTGGCGCGGGAATACTCACTCGGTCCGGAAGCCCAAACTGGTGGCTTGGTAGGCCCTATAGAACTGAATGCACTACATCCGATAATGGTGCAAATGCTCTCTAGCAGTCAACCAGGTCAAATATTGCCCCCTACCCGTATCGCTGAATGGTTTGTGATTTTGCGTTTAGAAAAATTTATTCCAGCACAACTGGATGAATTTATGAAAATGCGCCTATTGAATGAACTTTTTGAAAACTGGCTACAAGAACAGCAAAAGCAAATCATGTCTGCACGACAAGCAAAAGAGGATAGGTGACAGGCGATAAACCTTTAATCCAACCGAATGCCCTCTAAAAGTGTTGTGTGGCATTAGTAGCGCAATTCATGAGAAACAAAAAGCCCCAGGCGGGATGAGCTTGGGGCTTAAAGTTAGAATTAT
>NZ_JAVRCK010000155.1:0-10432 GCF_034530815.1 Nostoc sp. DedSLP03 | reverse complement strand
ACTTTCATCTTCTTACTTCTCCCGCCTTTTTTCCTAATTCACATTAGGCGTAATTAACAAGCAGACACCGTTGATATAAAGTAAAATAAAATACTTTACCAAGCTTAAAACAATTGTAGATGAGTGAGAAAGCCACCGTCGTCAGTCATTGGTGAGAGTTGCATCCCATTATCGTGTACCATAAGCTTGAACTGTTTTACCTATCAGGTTAGTTAGACTAGATAAATAAAAAAGTAATATCTATAGCTATTTGTGAATCTGAAGTAATCCTACCTCCTGAAATTTCAACAATTTTCTTAGCGATCGCCACATCTGTGTTAGTATTTATCCAGGTATATCGAACTTATAGATGTTCGCAAAATGACCAAAGCTTAATTCCAAAGAAAAGTTCCCGACAAAAGTTAGGCAAAATTTAAAACCTAAAAGGGCAGAGGTTAGCACAGAGCGGCTTATATCATATCTTGTGAAAAGTCAGACGGACAAGTTTGTTACAAAGGACTACGAATTACTTTGCTGTTTCTGATTTTAGTAAATTTTAACGCTGGCTGATTCCCTTCCATGAGGATCTCTATTGGCTCTATCAATCGGATGAATCCAAAGGTTTGATTAAAAATCCTTCGCAACCATCTTTTACTTTCTCGTAAAGCAACTTTCACACGGTGTAATTTTTTCATTTTCGTAAGCTTTTTTTAAAGTTTGCTCCAAAATCATACTAATTAACGGATGGAACAATGACAACTCAAAGCTAAACGATTGTCAAGGAAGAGCAATTTGGCATTCGTTTCAATATTTCATACTTTTTGTGTAAGTATCTATATATCTTCAGCTAGATTTGTCCTCTATGTCAATGTAAAAATTTTGACCAATTGTTATTTCTATCGGTGGATGCAGA
The DNA here is from genome assembly GCF_034530815.1 of Nostoc sp. DedSLP03. NCBI lineage: Bacteria > Bacillati > Cyanobacteriota > Cyanophyceae > Nostocales > Nostocaceae > Nostoc > Nostoc sp. DedSLP03. The sequence goes on along the minus strand of NZ_JAVRCK010000155.1, from coordinate 9,540 downwards.
CAGGTTGAAATATCATCTATCCTGAGTTTGGGAAAATAATAGATAATAGTTACAAAAGGCAATACTTTGAAAGATGCAAACAGTGCAAGAGCGAGTGTAGCGATGAATGAAATTAGTATTATTTTAATTGAAGATCATGACTTAACGCGAATGGGACTACGAGCAGCATTACAGTCTCATAGTGCATTGAAAGTAATTGGGGAAGCGGCAAATGCTACTCAAGGGTTAAAACTTTTAGAAACGGCAAAACCAGATGTAGCGGTAGTAGATATCGGCTTGCCTGATATGGATGGCATCGAACTCACTCGGAAATTCAAACGCTCCCAGGCTGAAAATGGGCAATCTACTACGAAGATTCTGATCTTGACAATGGATCATACAGAGGATGCTGTACTTGCAGCCTTCGCCGCTGGCGCTGATTCTTATTATATGAAAGAAACCAGCATCAGTAAATTAACTGAGGCAATTCAAGCAACTCACGGCGGTAACTCTTGGATCGATCCGGCAATTGCCAACGTGGTATTGCGGAAGATGCGCCAAGGTATTCCTGGAGAAAGTCAAAGTTCTGACAAGCCGAAGACTGTAAAAATTGAAGCGCTGGCGACAGAATACGAGCAAGTTTTGGAAACATACCCTCTGACTCAACGGGAACTGGAAATCCTAGAGTTGATTGTCGCTGGGTGTAGCAATGGTCAAATTGCCGAGAAACTTTATATTACAGTTGGTACTGTAAAAACCCACGTTCGTAATATTCTAAATAAACTATGTGCTGATGACCGTACCCAAGCTGCTGTCAGGGCCTTACGTTCTGGATTAGTAGCGTAAGGAATTGAGACAAGGGAGAGATGGGGAGATAAGGAGAATAACTCCTAACTCCTAACTCCTAACTTAGCACTGGCTCAAGGTTTCAAAGAAAGCTAACAACACTCAATACTGTTTTGCCCAATACCTCATTATCCCAATTTTTCCCGCAAGCAATTAGCAATACGTAGTGCGGCTCCTGGTTTGCCCATGCGTCGCCCACCATTTTCAGCAATAATTTGCAAATTATCAGGGTTTTTAAACAGGGATTGTACAACCTTCGCTACATCTGCCGGTTGCTCGATTAAAATCAAAGACGATCCCAAAAGACGACTTTGAGATTCAGCAAACCCAAGGTTATATTGTGGGCCATTACCGGGAATTGCGATCGCAGGTTTGCCTAAACCGATAAACTGTTCTGTGGCTGTACCTGCCATTGCGATCGCTAAATCTCCCAAATGCAAGCAATCATTATAAGCTTTTTGTGTTAATAGTAGATGAGCATTTCTCTGTCTAAATGTCAAGACATTTGGATCGCTCAGTTGGATAGGAGATGCTGATTCAGCGCGCCAGCCTTGGGATTGCACACTTTGAGATAAAATACTAGAGTCTAAACCAGGAGCGATCGCACCTAAAAACACTAATTTGTTAGAACTATAAAAGATTGAATCTCGCTGTTGAAAACTGGTCATCAATGCAGATACGGCAATCATAATTGTTTCCCAGTTGGTGTATGCTTCTGGCGGACGAGAACCAGGAAGAAGAGTCACTACAAAAGGTCGAACTGTCTCTTGCTGTTGGATATTCTGACTATAAAATTGTTGGCGTGAAAACCTTGATTCTAGACCATCCATCATCGGATTACCCAAATAGAAAGCTGGAATTGGCCATTGCTTTAATGTTTCTGTTGTCAGCGCATCTCTCAGGAACACAGCCTTACAACGGCGACGACTCATTAACCAACGTTCCCAAGGATGGTAAACTGAACCAGAAAAGTTTTCCCAACCAGCGTCTTTAGATTTTCGTGGTAATAATCCAGCTTCATCTCGCACATAATATTCAGATTTTGCCGTACCGACAAAAGCATAATTAGCGCCACTAAATGTTGCAAACAACAGTGGCAAAATATCTCCCACTGCTAAAATCGCTCTTCTATTACCTAATTTTTTTTGAGAACTTACCCAACGGCGGATAGCTTTAATTTGGCTGAGGGTAAGTTGCAATAAACCACCGCGTACATCCCGCGCTAATTGGCGGCCATCCATATAAATAAAGCCGCCAGAAGGCATATTCAGGACTGAACCGATAAAGGGGATATCCAACTGTTCATAAGCACGTCCTTCACCCACCAGAGGCAAAGCAAATATCTCTGGTGGGTTTGGTTGTCGTTGGAGTTCTTGCAAAATCCGAAGTGCAATCATATCTTCCCCATGACCATTACTTAATACAAGTAACCGCAAAGGAGAAGTTGCTGATTGGGAATTAGAAGCTAAAGATGACCGAGATAGATTACTCATAAGAAACAAAATATCAAAATTAACTGTCTGTTTGGGTAAGAGGTATAAATAGGGAAATCGACAAGGAAGCTGGAAGTTAGTATTTCCCTATTCCTTTACTTCCCTACAACTAATACCAATTTTGGATAGGAATGTAATTGTTTGAAATTTCTAGAACAGCCTTTTGGTCAATACTTTTAATCAAAAATCTAAAATCTAAAATCCAAAATTAGTATAACTCCCAGTTAATTAGGTTAAATATTTATGCGAGTTTCTGCTACTGCTATTTTTACATTAGCTACATTAGCTACTGGCAATATTACTCAGCAAGCAACGGCTGCACCTGCTAAAACCGTTACTCCAACTGCAAAAGCTGGTAACTTGGTGGTACCGATAATTGAAGACACTCCCGCACGGGTAGAGACAATTGCTTCCCCAGAAACTATAGTTGCACAACAATTTTCCCAAAATCCTGTCGCCGTGCAAACAGGTGCAAACAAAAATTCCCCAGTAGTCCTAAAATCAACAGACAAGGGAAATTCATCAGTAACGCTTCTTCCCACTCCCTCTTTTTCCCCTTCATCCCCCAAAACTCCTGCTACTGAAGGCGATTTGGTAGTCAGAGCTACAGATGTACAGGTGGTGGGAGCCAATCAAGAATTACAGCAAATCATTCGCCAGGTAATTAAAACCCAGGTGGGTGGAGAAACCAGTCAAAGCCAGCTACAAAGAGATGTAACAGCAATTTTAAATACAAGTTTATTTAGTAGTGTCAGTGTGAATAGCTTTAGCACTCAGGCTGGATTGAATGTAGTATACCAAGTCCAACCAGCGATTGTGCGATCGCTGCAATTATCTGGTGCTAAAGTACTTACCTATCAAGTCGCCCAACAACGTTTGCAATCTCAGATTGGAACCACCATTAGTCCCAGTGGACTGCAACAAGCTGTAGCACAAATTAACAAGTGGTACGCTGACAATGGTTATAACTTAGCACGGGTGCTATCAATTAAACCCAGTTCTCAAGGCATTCTCACTGTGAATGTTGCTGAAGGTTTGGTGAGTGATATCAAATTTCGCTTTGTCAACGATGAGGGTAAAACCGTTGATAGCAAGGGAAATCCCGTCGGAGGACGCACCAAAGCAGATTTCTTACAACAACAACTCAAATTGAAACCCGGTCAAATTTTCCAAGAAAATGTCGTTAAACAAGACATCCAACAGCTATATCGGACTGGTTTATTTGAAAGTGTGAATGTGGCTTTAGAAGGTGATGCGACAAAACTTGATTTAGTCTACCAACTCAAAGAAACTGGGGCGCGTGGTGTTAACTTGGGTGGTAGTTACAATGCCGATCAAGGATTGGTAGGTACAATCAGCTATCAAGATCAGAATGTCGGCGGTGTGAATGATACTTTAGGTGTGAATGTTGGTGTAAGTAGCCGAGACTTGCAGTTTAATAGCAAATTTGTCAGTCCCTATCGGATAACTAACCCCGATCGCTTGGGCTACACTGTAAATGGTTTTCGTAGTCAGGAACTTTCGGAAACCTTTGATGACAAGATTAAGCTAGCTAACGGCGATAAAGTGCGAGAAGGTCAAATTGGCGGTGGTGTCAGCTTGCAGCGACCAATTGATGATTGGAATACCTCATTAGGATTAAACTATACCCGAACTAGTATTCGCGATCGCCAAGGTAATGTTACCCCAACTGACGTTCAGGGCAATCCCCTCTCTGCGAGTGGAACTGGTATTGACGACCTAACTACTGTATCCTTCACCGCCACCAAAGATAAACGAGATAATCCCATCAATCCAACTCAAGGTTCCGTTCTAAGTCTGAGTACAGAACAATCTATACCCATCGGCGAAGGTAATATTTCCCTGAATCGCCTCAAAGCCAACTACAGCCAATATTTACCAGTGCAGTTATTTAACAGCAAACAGCCGCAGGTATTTGCGGTGAATCTGCAAGCCGGTACCGTCCTTGGGAATTTACCGCCCTACGAAAGTTTTAACTTGGGTGGTTCCAACTCAGTGCGCGGCTACGATTCTGGCGAAGTTGCTAGTGGTCGCAGTTACGTGTTGGCTTCGGCAGAATACCGTTTTCCCGTTTTACCAATCGTCGGCGGTGTATTATTTGCTGACTTCGCCTCAGATTTAGGTTCTGGTGATACTGTATTAGGAGATCCGGCAGGTGTACGGGATAAACCAGGTTATGGTTTTGGTTATGGGGCGGGAGTGCGATTAAATTCACCACTAGGCTTAATTCGGGCTGACTATGGCATTAACGACCAGGGAGAAAGCAAAGTGCATCTAGGAATTGGGCAACGATTTTAATTTGAGTTAAGGCGTTGCCAAGAGATGATATCCAAAAAATAAATTAAATATGCGTTATCCAGAACCTTTGTAGAGACGTAGCAGTGCTGTGTCTCTACATTCTTTTTAGCTCATATCTCTATTAGCGATCGCCTTTGAAAATGACTTTTATAAATTGGCCAATTTATTACACAATATTTAATAGTATATAAATTTCAATAATCAAAGCAAAAAACCTATTGTCACGTTTTCACGAGACATTAATTTTTTAATAGCGCTAGTCATGCAGAATATAAAAAAATATTATAAGTAATAACATGGAAAAAAGTGTTATTAATGCCAGCCTTTCTACTCAAAACCTAACCTTTCGTCCAGGTGATACTCCTGTATCATTTGAGGTAACTGTCAATAATGACAGCGATCGCTTCGTCAATTTTCAGATAGAAATTACTGCGGCGGGAGAAATCCGCAACACAGGATATCGCTGGTATAGACTCGAACCAGAGGTAGCGGCAGCCAAGCCACCGGGCAGTAGTACCATCTTCCAAGTTTTCGTATTCAATACACCCATGCCGGGATTTGTTGGTACTGTCAACCTGATGGTAAACATTTTTTCACCGCAATTAGCACAACAGTCCAGACTTGTGCTACGCCTGAAAATCGAGCGAGACAACAGACCAACACATTTAAGTGTAGAATTGCCTGTACGAGAGTTCCAAGTTTATCCTCGCAATTCTATCGATATACCAGTACGGGTGCGGAACTTGGGGCAACAACCAACTGAGGTAATGCTACGTTTTACAGGCGTCGATCCGTCTTGGCTGACTGGCAGTGCAGAACGGCGATTACCCTTAGATCCAGGTGGTTTAGCAGAAGCTACATTCCAATGCCAACCTCCTTCTGTAGTGCAAGCGCCCAGTCAAAATTATCCTTTTACTATTGAAGCTGTTAGCAATAATGGTTATCCAACTAATGCTGAAGGCAATATTGAAGTTTTGCCAGTGGGTTTTATAGACTTTACTACCACCGAAAAACACCTGAAAATTCCCAATAAATCTGCATGGTTGCCTGACTGGAAATCTGATACAGCTTCCTTTGAATTACTATTTAAAAACGCTAGCAATCTCAATCAAGAAATTAATGTGCAGGTGCAGGGTAGAGACTGGCGAAAATGTAGTTTTAAAAAGCTTCCCGAAACCGCCAATCTTCATCTAGGAGAGACAAGTAAAGTTATTCTCGATGTTAAAACAAAACGTCCTTGGGTGGGAATCGGCAAAACTTTGTTGCTGGAGGCTAAATCGGAATTATCCGACCAACGTTTAGGGAGTACAGACCCAGCCACGCAGACATTAGAAGTCAAGACTCTGCCAATTATACCTTTATGGCTACAATTAGCTGCGATCGCACTATTAGCCGCACTCCTCGCATTAATCCTGCAACCAACAGGAGTAATGCATACCCGTTCTGTCAACTCAGTGCGCTTTAGTGGCATTGGTTTATCTGTGGTCAGTGGCTCAGATGATTGCACCTTAAGATTTTGGAGAATTGGTGCTGATAGCCTAGACCCTGATGATACAGTAAAATATTCTGGGCAACCCCTTGCTTGCGACCAAGCACAACAGCCTAAAGGCTTGATGGCGATTACCGATGACGCTGTAGAAGTCTTGCGCTTCATGCCATTACAAAATAATCGCGCTGCTGTTGGTTTAGATAATGGTGTAATTGAACTTAGAGATGTCCCATCAGGTACAAAGATTAGCCAACTTCAAGACCTTAAAGATCCTAAAGCAAAAGGCGATCGCGTTTTTGACCTAGCTTTCACCTCAAACTCACTTAACTTATTCAGTGGGTATGGCAGCGGTAAAGTCAGACTATGGTCAAGACCAGCGCCTAACAGCGATTTTCTGACAGAACCGCAAGTTATTGACGTACAAAGTAGATTGAAACTCTCAGGTTTCCAAGTCCGGGCATTAAATCTCAGCCCAGATGCAAAAACTCTAGTAATTGCTGGAAACTTTAAGCGTTTTATATTGTGGCAGTGGAATCAAACTCAATCTGATAAACAATTTCCAAATTTATCGGTGCAAAATCTAGAAAAACTAGACCCATTAGTTGGGCCTGAAGACTTTATTTGGGGATTAGCTTTTGTTCCTAACTCAACAGGAAGAATCCTGGCCACTTCTGATTCTGCGGGTTTTATTACTATTTGGGATTTAAATCAGTGTCAAACTATCAAAAATCCGAATCCGCTAGAAAAAGTCAATGAGCTTAATTGTTTGCAACTAGACCGTTGGTCAGCATCAAAAACATCTGTGCGGACTCTAGCATTTAGTGACGATGGTAGTCTCTTAGTAAGTGGTGGCGATGATGGACGAGTTGTAGTTTGGTACTTAACTCCCGAACATAAGCTTGACAAAACAACAGCAGCAGAAGGTAAAACAATTTACCAAAGCTCTAAAAAAATCAATAGTATCGACTTGAAAACCAATCAAGGAACCATGATTGTCAGTGGTGGTGAAGATTTTCAGGTCAAATTACACCGCATCAAATAAGGGAATCAATGACATGCAAGCTAAATTCAATCCACTGCAAGTTATTATCAACCCACCTGGAATTCAATTTGGGATGCCAGGAGATACCATTGAACTTTATATTGTTGTAATCAATCAGGGAAATCAAAGTGCGGTTATTGACTTATATTTTGTTTTTGACGAAGTATTTCAAAATTTAACTGGTTGGTCTAGTTCTCCCAGAGAAAGTTTAGCATTAGCTCCAGGGCAAAATAGTGACGAAGTAAAATTTGAGTTTCAAATTGCCGCAAATGCTCTCCCAGGAACCTATGACTATACACTAGTCGTAGATTCTCCTCTACATTATCCTCAAGATACTCCCATAACCTTCCCAAACCAAATTAAGGTTCTGCTAAAAGAACAGACTGCAATTCGGGTGAACGACCCGACATTTTCCATTAGACCTAACACCAACCCCAACAAACCGTTAATTTTCAATCCTAGTGAGCTTCTGCAAGTAGAAGTAATAGTTGACAATCGCTCTTATCTCGTAGACAGATTCCGCTTGAGTTGTCCAGATTTAGACGATGACTGGTTCACAATTAATTATCCTGCAACTGGATTTGAGGGGCCAGGATTAGTGTCTGACGTGACTGCATTAGAACTCAATCCTGGTACTCAAGGTCAAATATTGTTGAAATTTCACCCACCTGGAGATACCCTTGCCGGAAGCTATTCGCCGACAATCCGCTTGTATTCAGAAAACTCTCCAGACTTAGTACTGCTAGATTTGGTGTATATCCAAATTCCGACAAATTATCGCTTAGATATACAACTTAATACCATCTTGGGACAAGTTAGCCGTAGTCTTGGCAAGTACGAATTATCACTCGCTAACCAGGGCAATATTGTCCGCGAACTGATATTAAACTTAAAAAGTCGAGACGAAGAAGAACTATATACTTACAAATTCGATCCTACGGAAGTCAGATTATTACCCAATAGAAGTGCTGTGGCTAATTTGACAGTCAAACCCAAACCTTGGTGGCGACGACCGTGGTTTGGTGCGGGGCTAGCGATCAATTTTCAACTCGATATCAAAGACCAACAAAATTTACCCCTACCGAACACACTGCCTCAAGGAACTTTAGTATGGAAACCCCGCCCTTGGTGGCAATTTCTTCTATTAATTTTGGCCATTTTGGGGTTATTGGGAGGGATAGGATTTATCATTTGGCGAATTTTAAACCCCGATCCTTTGAGATTAGAAAATTTTAGTGCAAATGACTCTCAAATTACTGAAGGTGATGAGGTCGCTTTAAACTGGGAAATTCATCAATATAAACAGTTACAAAAGTTAGTTCTGACGGCTAAAGGTTCCCAACCTATTCAGCCGATTACTTATGACTTTGGCAATGGCATTCCTGAAACACTGGGTAAAGGAAGTGCTAATCAAATCCCTCCTTGTCAGGTACAAGATAAACAAGAGTTAATTTGTAGCAACGTCAAAACTGGAGTGAAAACAAAAGGTAATTACACTTTTGAATTACAAGCCTTTTATCGCAATGGTATACAAATATTTTCCCGAACTAACCAAGTAGCAGCGCAAACTACCCAAGTAGAAATTGCAGAAAAACCAATTGCATCAGTAGTTAATTTTCAGCTAGATAAGCCCCAGTACACAAAAGGTGAAAATATTCTTTTTAGTTGGACAATTGCACGTCCATTATTGCTGTCACAACTACAAGTTGTTGGCAATGCAGATGATGGTACATCTTATGGTGAACCAGTTACTTATAAATTTAATCAAGGCAATATTACAGACCCTAAACTTAAAAAACTATGTATACAACAAAATCAACAACTGCAATGTAAAAATATTCCTTTATTAGCAAATAAAGTGGGAAATTTTACATTTGAAATCAAAGCTGTTTCTAACAATGGAAGCGACAAAATTAGTTCTAAAAAAGCTGAATCAAAAATTATAATATTACCTAAACCATTTAAGATTGTCTATTTCAAAATTAACGGTAGTGAGCAACCAAATTTGGTTCTCAATGAAGGAACATCTGCTATTTTGAGTTGGAGAGTAGAGGGAGAAAATATTCAGGTTAAACTTCTACCATACGGCAATGACGTTCCAGCAGTTGGTTCAACGAAGTTTCTAGTAAATCAAGCCTTCCCCGCTCAAATCGGACTGCTAGTCAATGATATATCTGGTAAGCAACAACCCCAGCAAAGAGGATTTGCAATCACAGTCCTCAAAAAAGTAGTGCCTACTCCTATACCTAGCTTTAACCCAATTCCACCTACTTTACCACCTAGCAATAGCCCATTTAAGACTCCTTTACCTCAGAGGTAACGGGAGCATCCACTTTTGGCAGAAAGACTCAAATTGCAAGCAACCCATTAAG
>NZ_JAVRCK010000154.1:0-10580 GCF_034530815.1 Nostoc sp. DedSLP03 | reverse complement strand
CATCCCTACCTCACTTTAAAAGATGTTGGTAATGACAAGCCTTTATAAGGGGGGATTAAGGGGGGTAAAACGTATGTGGGACAAGCATTTAAGCTTAAGTTGATACTAATGCACCACTGTAATGTCCCTACATCTATTTCAACTGATTTGAGATCGAAGTAACATCAACGGCCAATTTTTTACCCAACTTGAGCAACTGAAGACACTGATTCTCTGCTTCATTACCAAGGCTAGTAATACACATCGGTGCTATCCGACTTTGCAGACAACTAAAATATAATTCCTGCGATCGCTGTAGGGAAATATGAATATTTAGTTGATCCCCGACATCAATCAATCGTTCCAACAGTTGGATATCTGCATTAAAGGTATCATTGGCATCGTGCAACAGTTGCCAGAGCGATCGCGCAATTAACTGTTCTAACATTTGCTTACCGTCGGGAATATTCAGCCGACAACGCAAATGTTTTGCTTCAGTGGCGATCGCCTCCAATTCTAAGATGTGATTGCAACTCTTTTGGGGATCGGCAATCTCTTGCTCAAGCGATCGCAATGTCATCAGACAGCGATGCCCTAAAGCAATATCTGCTGCAACTTGCAATTCTTGCGGTACTGCGATTTCATCACGATGAAACGCCATCAGCACACCGTAATTATCACGGTAGGCTTGAGTATATAACTGTCCTAAACGTGCCAGTGTTTCCTGACTCAACAGCCGCATAATCCGGTGGCGTTCTTCAGCAAATAGATTTTGCAAGTTAAAAGCTTCTTTTCCAAATAGCTGTGTCATCGCCAAGATCGTATGAGCCGCACTAGCTTGTTTTAGGGCCCCAAACAGCTTTTCTTTTAATTTGCTGTAGTCACGCCGCCCAGTAAATTGTTGAATGCCACAGTGGAAATCCCAGCCTCCCAAATGTAGGACTGCAAATACCAAATGCTCACTTTCCCAAGTAATCTCTGATACCAGCTTTAAATTTCCCACAGCCAGAGTTAGCGATCCCATACGTTGCAGTTGGTAATCTAGCTCATTGGCAGCATAGCAATAAACCCGCTTCTGGTAACGTTGAGACTGTTTGTCAGCAGCATCTTTTATCGTTAGAGAATTGTGCGTTTCTGCTGGTTTCTGATTGGTAAACAGGGAAGTAATGGCATAATGGGCTGCAACTTGCTTAAAGCCAAGTTGAGCAGTTAACACTAGTTGCCGATAAATTTCTGCACCGTGTTTGAACTGATCCACATTACTGGGGGCTAAACCTAGATGTTTGACGAAGCCTTTTTCCAGTTGCACGCCGGCCACTTCCCCTGCCAATTCCAAAGCACGGGCGGCATAGCGCAGAATTTGTGTCCCTTCTGGACGGGAAATTTCTTCAAAAAACCAGCCGCAACTAGTGAACATTAACAACGCGTGACGCTGCATTTCTAACAAACGCAAAGCGTCTACTTGTTCGGCTGCGGTTAGTTTGTGGGTTTGATGACGGGCTAAGAAACGGTTGACATTGGTAGCAGAGCGATCGCGTATTACTTGGATATATTCATCTCGCGCTAGCCAGGGATCGCGAAATAACTGTCTACCATGTTCTGTATACACTTCAGTTAGCCGATCCCGCAGCCAATTTAGGGCATCCCGCAGTGGACGACGCCATTTCTGATGCCAAACTGAGCCTTCCCCACCGCAACCACAGTCATCCTCCCATCTGCCGACACCGTGGGCGCAACTCCAGGCTGTGACTGACTTTAATTCCACTTCCCAACTGGGAGAATTTAAGCTCAGGTAGTGGGCGAAGTTTGTCACCGTCCAACCTTGTTGAGGAAACTCTTTGGTAAAGGCGTAGGCTAAAGTTTTCTCTGTTCCCTTTTTGTGATGTCCGAAGGTTTCCCCATCTGTCGCCACAGAAATTAGCTGTGCCAGACGATGATCCCCACGCACTGCCGAACCGATACGTCCGGTAAAGTGACTGGAATTATAAACGACATCACTAAAACCCATATCCCGCGATATCGGCCCATCGTAGAAGAAGATATCAATGTAGGGTAATTCTTCTGTACTACTATCGTTGGGGCTAGTGGCGATCGCACTCAGAGGTGAAGATGAAGTGTCTAATGTGGGCTTCAAATAACAACGATAAGGACGGGTAGAATCAATCTGACTACCGCCGACTTCGATCCATTCAGGATGGAGACGATCTGGAGTCGGCAGGGGACGGCAACGCAGTGCTTGAGATGGTGCCAGGACAATGAAGCGAATACCCTCAGCCACAAGAGCTTCTAGGGTGGCGTAGTCTACAGCAGTTTCTGCTAGCCACATCCCTTCGGGATCGCGGCCAAAGCGGGAGCGGAAATCTTCTTTACCCCAGCGAATTTGGGTATATTTGTCGCGCTCGTTCGCCAGAGGCATGATGATGTGATTGTATACTTGCGCGATCGCATTACCGTGACCATGCAAGCGTTGGCTACTCTTGGCATCTGCCTCTAAAATCCGCTGATAAACTTCCACATCGTAGCGTTCTAGCCACGACATCAGCGTTGGGCCAATATTAAAACTGAAATACTCGTAATTATTGACGATCCCCACCACTTCGCCTTGGTCATTTAAGACTCTGGCAAAGGCGTTTGGACGATAGCATTCCCAATGAATCCGCTCATTCCAATCATGGAAAGGTGCAGCGCTCGGTTGGCGTTCAATTGCGTCCAGATAAGGGTTTTCCCTTGGTGGCTGGTAAAAATGACCATGCACCGTCACATAAACACCATTAGCCTTTCTTAGGGGATCGGTTTCGTGAGCGTTTTTGGGATCTGAATGTAATGTTAACGTTGAGCCAGAGCTAGCTGGCATTTCAGCAGCAGAAGTCATGTATATTTATCCAAAACAAAAAACTTACAGTTGCACCGAAAACATTGTGCATAAACCTTTCTCCAATGGTTTGAGCGCAAAATCCGGTATAAACAACAACTATGAAATCTAACTAAATTTTTGACAAATCTTCCTCATTGTAGTGGCAAATCTGCGTTATCGCCCAGCCCTTTCCCTGAAGGCTTAAATGTAATTAGCCATTGAACAAAGACTTAGTTAGGGGTTTCTTCGTTAGTAGCGCCAATTAAAATTTTAATTGTCTTTTAATATATTAAACCCCATTTTTGGTGTAATATTTTGGCTCAAATTCATAGTTTTGCAACAAAAGATTACGAAAACTCATTATATCGCAATTTTGCTTTACACAACATCTACAGCGGTGAACGGAAAACAGTACAATCTCTGAATTGTTCTACAGGCGGTTGAGAGTACCATATCGGAGTGCTGAGTGAAAGTGATTAGTTAATTCAACACTCCAAATTTGAAACTTAGGATTGCTCGCTGTGAATGATACCCTCAACTTAAGACAACAAATGTCAACCAAAAACATTATTCTTTTCGTTTTACTACTGTTCATCCCGGTTTCTGTAGCAGCCCACTTTCTGGAGTGGGGAGAATTGGCAGTTTTCATTACAGCCGGATTAGCCATTCTGCCCTTAGCAGCTTGGATGGGTACAGCGACAGAAGAAATTGCTGTCGTAGTTGGGCCATCGCTGGGGGGCTTGTTAAACGCCACCTTTGGCAATGCTACAGAATTAATCATTGCCCTAGTAGCGCTGAACGCTGGGTTAATAGATGTAGTTAAAGCCAGTATCACGGGATCGATTATTAGCAACTTACTACTAGTTATGGGTTTTTCCATGCTTTTGGGAGGACTGCGCTACAAAGAACAGACATTTCAGCCAATTGTGGCGCGGGTGAATGCTGCTTCGATGAATTTGGCAGTGATTGCGATTTTGATGCCAACAGCAATGAACTATACTTCTCAAGGAATTAACGAACAAACATTGCAAAATCTTTCTATTGCTGTTGCCGTAGTTTTAATTTTGGTTTACGCCCTAACGCTGCTATTTTCGATGAAAACCCACTCCTATTTGTATGATGTGGGTGTAGCGGAAACAGAAGAAGAGGAAACCCCTCACGCGAAACCAAATATGATTTTGTGGGTTGGCGTGTTGCTAGTATGTACCTTGCTAGTGGCAATTGAGTCAGAAATGCTAGTAGATTCTCTGGAAGTGGCTACATCTCAGCTAGGTTTAACGGCGCTGTTTACAGGGGTGATATTAGTTCCCATCGTCGGTAACGCGGCTGAACACGCTACAGCAGTCACCGTGGCGATGAAAGATAAGATGGATCTTTCACTTTCGGTAGCTGTGGGATCGAGTATGCAAATTGCCTTATTTGTTGCACCCGTATTAGTTATAGCAGGGCGGGTATTGGGGCAACCAATGGATTTGGATTTCAAACCTTTTGAATTAGTCGCTGTAGTTGTGTCAGTGTTGATTGCCAACAGTATTAGTTCCGATGGAAAGTCTAATTGGCTAGAAGGCACTTTGTTATTAGCTGCTTATACAGTATTGGGGTTCGCTTTCTTCTTCCATCCAGTTATGGAAGGTATGGGGTAGTTAGCAGGGCAGAAGTCAGAAAGAGGAAAAGGGGCAGGGAGCAGGGAGCAGGGGGAAACCCCATAAATCAATTTACTTTCTCTGTACCTTTTTATTTCTGCTAAAAAGTTCGTAGTAAGGAATTTAGTCCTTATCCTTATCTTCTAAGCACGCTTTGTGCTTATTACAAACCCTCAAAACTAGCTTATTGTACTAGTTAGTGCGACGCCAATAGCGTACTCCTTCGGAGAAGCAAGCTACGCGCAGCGTCTCGTAGAGAAGCGTTAGCGAGTCCGCGTTCGCTTTTAGCGTCTCGTAGAGAGCGTCATAGCCCGTCGTAGAGATTGCTCATATTTTAACGAATTCGCAAAAGTCTCCACCCTTAACGCCAGTAAAATAAAGAGATATAAGAGCGATCGCCTATATGAGCTACTGCCTTAACCCTCATTGTCCTAAGCCTGAAAATCCCAATCATGTCAATTTTTGCGTGACTTGCGGTTCCAAGTTACTCCTCAAAGAACGTTACCGTGCTATCAAACCAATCGGACAAGGTGGTTTTGGCAAAACTTTCTTAGCTGTGGATGAGGATAAACCTTCAAAACCACGCTGCGTAATTAAGCAATTTTATCCTCAATCCCAAGGCACTAACACTCTGGCAAAAGCCGTAGAGTTATTTAATCAAGAAGCGGTGCAGTTAGATGAATTGGGTAAACATCCGCAAATTCCCGAACTACTGGCATATTTTACCCAAGAAGCTCGGCAGTATCTTGTACAAGAATTTATCGACGGGCAAAACTTAGCTCAGGAATTGGCACATAGAGGTGCTTTTAGTGAAATAGAAATTTGGCAACTATTAAACGATTTATTATCAGTTTTACAATTTTGTCACGCAAAACACGTAATTCACCGCGATATTAAACCAGAAAATATTATTTTACGCGAGAGCGATCGCAAACTAGTATTAGTAGATTTTGGTGCTGCTAAATCTACCACTGGCGCTGCCTTAAATAAAACTGGTACTAGTATTGGTAGTCCAGAATATGTTGCCCCTGAACAAATGAGAGGTAAAGCTATTTTCGCCAGCGATATTTATAGCTTGGGTGCGACTTGTATTAATTTATTAACAGTGCGATCGCCCTTCGATTCTTATGATACCAGCAACGATACTTGGGTTTGGCAGCAATACTTAAAAACTCCTGTTAGTAATCAGTTGAGCCGCATTCTCAACAAAATGCTAGAAAGTATTCCAATTCGGCGTTATCAAACTGTAGAAGAAGTTCTCAAAGACTTGAATAAATACTCGCCAGCAGCATCAAAGCCAGCGATCGCACCAAAACCGACCCCTCAATCACCACCAAATTCTTCACCTGCTTTTGTATCAAAATCTCCTAGTCAAATTGAGAAAGAATTAGAGGAAATGAAAACCCAATTTATGGGTGGTAATAAACCTCAACCAAATAAAATACAGCCACCAAACCCGACACCTCAGCCTTCTAGTAAAAGTAAAATAGATGAAGAATTAGAAGAATTAAAAGCCAAATATCTTGGCAAGAATAACCCTTAAAATCAATAAGATATAAAGCAATACAATTCAGATAAGACCAAAAAAATTGTAGAGACGGCGATTTATCGCGTCTCTAAAACCTCGGCCACCCAGTAAGCAAAGACAAGCAAGATTTCCACCCCAAAAGATAAGTAATCAAGCAGACATAATATTACTTAACTTTTAACTCAGCATTAAAAAGAAAGTGACTCCGAAACTCAGAGCCACTTGTAAGATTTATTCTGAAACAATCTAAACTTTCCCAATAAATTGAGACTTTAGATGTGTGAAAGCTTACTTCTTAGCTTCAGCAATAGGTACCCATTCAGTGTGGAAAGTTCCGGGCTTATCAAGACGCAGGTAGGTATGTGCGCCGAAGTAGTCGCGTTGTGCTTGAGTTAGATTTTGGGGCAAGCGATCGCGGCGATAGCTGTCAAAATAATCCAAGGATGCGCTAAATGCGGGTACTGGAATTCCTAATGTTGCGGCTGTTGCAATCACTTCCCGCCAAGCAGTCTGTCTGTCGAGAATTGTCTGCTTAAATTCGGGAGCTAACAGCAAGTTAGGCAAAGCTGGATTTTCGCTAAAAGCCTTTTTAATTTTATTCAAAAAGCGAGCGCGAATAATACAACCACCTTTCCAAATCCGCGCCATTTCGCCCAAGTCCAAATTCCAGTTATATGTTTTTGAAGCTGTGGATAGCAACGCCATCCCTTGAGCATAAGAACAGATTTTTGAGCAATAGAGAGCATCGCGTACTTTATTGATAAAGTCCTTGGTTTGCCCTTCATACTTACCACTAGGGCCTGTAAGGGCTTTAGATGCTGCAACCCGCTCCTCTTTAATCGAAGATATAATCCGGGCATTAACTGCTGCTGTAATTGTGGGAATAGCAACTCCCAATTCCAATGCAGTTTGCACAGTCCAGCGTCCAGTTCCCTTTTGACCTGCTGCGTCAACAATCAAATCCACCAGGGGTTTTTTTGTTTCTGGGTCAATATATGGGAAGATATTCTTCGTAATCTCAATCAAAAATGAATCGAGTTCATCGGTGGTGTTCCATTCAGCAAACACCTCATGTAACTGATTATGGTCTAATCCAGCGACATTTTTCAGCAAGTCGTAGGCTTCAGCAATTAACTGCATATCGCCATACTCAATGCCGTTGTGTACCATTTTCACATAGTGGCCAGAACCACCAGGGCCAATGTAGGTTACACAGGGGCCATCATCGACTTGGGCAGCAATTTTGTTGAAAATTGGCGATAGATACTCGTAAGAGCTTGTTGTACCTCCAGGCATCAGTGAAGGCCCATTTAGCGCTCCTTCTTCACCGCCACTGACACCCATACCAAGATACCGAAGCCCAGCGGGTTCTAATTCCTGAGTGCGGCGTTCCGTATCTTCAAACCAAGAGTTACCACCGTCGATAATGATATCGCCTTCCTCTAACAAGGGTTTGAGTTGAGCAATCACCGCATCTACTGGCTTACCAGCTTGCACCATTACTAGAATTTTGCGGGGACGTTCCAGTAAGGCAACGAATTCTTCTAGAGTAAATGCGGCTTTGACGTTCCGTCCTGTAGCACGCTGCGCCATAAACGCATCCGTTTTTTCTCGGGAGCGGTTGTAAACTGCAATTGGGAAGCCATTGCGCTCTACGTTTAGAGCGATGTTCTCACCCATAACGGCTAATCCAATCACACCAAAGCTTTGTAGTGTCATAAAAAATTTCTGGCTAACTCTTGCAGATCCTTTTACTTTAAGGGTAGTCCGATATTTTCCCTTCTCCCCTAAAGAAGACCTTAAGACTTAATCTAAACGACAAAAATCCACAACTAACATGGATAATTAATTTTAAATTGTATCTAAATCAACAATTGACTGGCAAAATTTGCAAAATTGTTAGTTTAGGAACTGGGTACTGGAGGCTGGGGATTAGGGACTAGGGACTAGGGACTAGGAAGGAATTTAATTTACTAAACTAAATTAGTTTTTCTTCTTAATACCTAATACCCAATCCCCATTACCCCTTATCCCCTTCAGGGGCCCCACCTTCCCCAATACCCAATCCCCAGTCCCCAATCCCTAGTCAAAGGAGTAACCAAATAATGCTGGCATTTGTCCTAGCTTTGGTGGTCGGTCTTGGTAGTTTAGCCATTTACATAGCAGCTTTCTTTTTTCCCGAAATCCACCGCAAGAATGACTTTATCTGGAGTGGCGTAGGATTATTCTACGCTTTAGTCTTATGGGTGTTTGCACCACGCATTACTGGAGGTTTGTTGCTGGGTCATGTGGCTAGTGTGGCTCTTTTGGTCTGGTTTGGCTGGCAAACTCTATCATTACGTCGGCAATTGACTCCACAGGCACAACAAACCCAAGTACCCAGTGCTGATACAGTAAAAACTGGCATTCAAGAACAGGTTAATAAGTTGTCCCTTCAGGAACGGCTGGGCCAGTTGCAAAAAGGTCTTGGTAGTACCTTCAGTGGCGCGAAAGACAAAGTGCAACAGACTGTGAGTAAAAAAACACCCACAACCCCCAAACCTGAAGATATTACCTCTGTACTGTCAGAGAAACCTGCTATTGAGATTATCGACAAAACTATTGTCACACCAGAACCACCAGCAGAGGAGACAGTTACTACCGACACCGAAGCAAAAACCGAGAGTGTACCGGAAGCAATTCCCCCACATCCCCCATCTCCTGAATTGGTAGAAGCAGCGCAACCAGATTTTGAAATTGAGGATAAGCAACCGATTCCCGTAGAAGACATTGCGCCGGATGCGGTACTCGCTCCCCCAGCAGAAACGCCACCTGAGCAAATACCGCCTAATCAAGACAGTTAAATTCTGTCAAACCCAACGTTAACCTAATATAATGTTGGGTTTCACTATTTCCATTAGGCTATTTTAGGGCTAATTTCAAACGCTAATTCAGAACGGTAGAAGCACACATCAAACGCTAAAAAGAAATTGCGGTAAATAAGGCTAGGTACTTAATGCACCTAGTTCTGGATTTACCTCAGTAAATGCAAATCTAACTTTATCAACCATGTGTTGCCGCTTTTTCTTCTGCTAATGCCTTCGCTAAAACAGCAGCAGCTTCAAAAGAATCATATAAGCCAAGACTAGCTACTTTGTCCTCAGCATCCAATGGAACTAAACTTGATTCCTTCAACAATTCGGTTGCCAGTAAATGCATTAGTAAAAGTTTATCAGTGTGGGATAATTCTTTAACTAGCGGTATGAGGTCGGTAAGAAGCATAAGTTAAGGCTTTAATGAATTTAGATAAATTTTAGAGCATAGTTTGGGGAACGCTCTTAACTAACTAGAGATAAAAATTATGAACATCCAACTTAAGGCGGAATACGAGCAATTTATACAAACTCGAATTGCTACAGGTAGATATGAAAATGCTGAAGATGTGATTGTTAAAGCGTTGAAACTGCTGGAAGAATGGGAGAAGGGTTATCAGCAATGGGAAGAAGAAACCCAGAAAAAAATAGCTGTTGGGCTTGCTTCTATTGAACGTGGAGACGTAATAGATGGTGAAGTGGTAATGACGCGACTCTCAGAAAAGTTACGCAAAGCGCGTGAGACTCAAGGATAATGGAATATTTTATTGCCAAAGAAGCAAGCCAAGATTTAGATGAAATTTTGGATTATTTTCTAGTTAGCAATATCAACGCAGGGGAAAGATTTATTCAAGGATTTAATAAGAAGTGCCAAAACATAGCTCAATTCCCAAATATAGGACGAAGCTACGCCAATTTTGATCCAAGCCTTAGAGGAATACCCTTAGATGGTTACATTATTTTTTATCGAGTTTTTAAAGATAGTGTTGTAATTGTGCGGGTAATTAGCGGTTATCGGGATTTAAAATCTATATTTACAGATGTGGACAATCAATAGATTTTTGAGTTGTCCAATTTAGACTGTTTCTCTTTTGGCAGAATATATTATTGCAAAATCTGCAAAGTATATGTTTGAACAGAAAGCCCTTGCTGGTTAGCTTGTTGTGCAAGATCCTGTTCTAATTCTGGTGGCAAGTTCAGGGTTAAGGTCATAAGTCTCTTTTGAGTGACAACATATATTTTAAACCTGCCAAACCAGAAAATTTCAGATTACTTACGGATACGGAGATATCCCTGAAAGACTATCGTCTTGTATTCTCTCTACGGGTTTTCTCTACATGGGCTTTACGTGTCAGCAATTGCAAATTATCGATGGTAGTTAAACCACACTCAGACATAGGTTTAATGTGATCGATTTGAAAATCTTTCCGCATCTGAGTTTTAACTTTACTGATT
Source organism: Nostoc sp. DedSLP03 (assembly GCF_034530815.1). Classification (NCBI taxonomy): domain Bacteria; kingdom Bacillati; phylum Cyanobacteriota; class Cyanophyceae; order Nostocales; family Nostocaceae; genus Nostoc; species Nostoc sp. DedSLP03. The sequence continues at coordinate 269 of NZ_JAVRCK010000154.1, read as the reverse complement.
GCACAAGTTATAAACCCTTTTGCATCTGTGTGCTTGGCGAATACAGCATTTTTAATTTTTCTGTATTCAACAATATCTCGCTCTTTGATTTCATATAGAGTTAACTTCTCTATTGGTACAGTATCAGGAATTACACTTGGTATTGATATGGATACATTACCGTATATATCTGGATTAGTAATCTTCCTAATTTCATCATCTAATTGCTTCATGAAATATACCCCTCTTCTGTCACTCTCCGGAATAAGCAAATAGTAAAAAAGCGAAAT
>NZ_JAVRCK010000153.1:0-11222 GCF_034530815.1 Nostoc sp. DedSLP03 | reverse complement strand
GAAAGCTATGTCACTTATACAGCAAGCTCTTTAGCTCCACTGTCGCCCCCTGAAGTATTTTACAGAGATGCCAGGATCTATTTGGAGAATCAGCTAATGCAGTGTGGGTACGGGCTAGAATTCCAGCCATATTTGGTTCTAATATTTTGATAAGCTTGTCTATTCCAGACTACAAGTATGCACTCATAGAGCAAATGTTCGTGGCTTGTGAGCTAGGGTCAAATGGAGACTGGATAGCATACCCATTCATCTGTGAAGACTACAACCTTCGTGCTGGACTGCGTTTTTATGCAGATGATTTATCAACTGAGATTTATGAACGTATTGCCAAGGTGTTTTGGGAATTATTACTTCTTGAATCTAAAAGTGTTTGTGCATTCCGCGATGGCTACCTACACTATAACGAGATGGGTGACGAGGAATGGCATAATGTGGTATTTAAGCATGGTCGATTCAGCATTGAAATAATAGCTCCTGTATTCTTTTAAAAGAAAAGCTGGATGTGATTGTTACTGATGTAATAATGCTGGAAATAAAGGTATTGCTATAAAAATCTTTCAATCATTACAATAGCGATCGCGCCCATTTTGTTTGGCATTATACAGTGCTTTATCTGCTGAAGCAATGAGTGTGTCTGGCCTGATGTTCCAAATAGGTATGCGAGAGGTAATTCCTAAACTAACGGTGATAATATTCTTGACATCAGACTGTACATGGGGAATAGCCAGAGTATGGATTGCTTGCTGAATACTTTGCCCTACTTTAATCGCTCCCGCTAAGTCAGTATTGGGCAAGAGTACCAAAAATTCTTCTCCACCGTAACGTGCCACTAAATCGGCAGGACGATGAATTGTCTGTTGCACTGTTTGCGCTATCCTCATTAAACAATCATCGCCTGCAAGATGACCATAGTAATCGTTGTAAAGTTTGAATTTATCAACGTCAAACATAATCAGTGACAGGGGTTGTTGTTCTCGTGCAAGGCGTTTCCATTCTGCTTTGAGTCGTGCATCAAAGCAACGACGGTTAGCCACTTGAGTTAAGCTATCTAAATTTGCTAGTTGTTCTAGTTTCTGATTGGCATCTTGGAGAGCTAATTCAATTTGTTTACGTCCAGTGATGTCGCGTATGGTAATAGCAAAACCATCATCTAGTTTGACTGCAACAAAGTGATACCAAGAAGAATTGCCTAATGGATAGTAGAAATCTCGTTTTAAAGCTTCCCCTGTTTCGACAAGATTAACGAAGTGATTAAATAGTTCTGGTTCTAGATAGGTTAAGAGTTTTTTTAATACTAATTTGCCAATCATCTCTTCACATTTGCTTCCGAAGGCTCTAGCAATGACAGGATTGATAACTAAGCAACGGAAATCTTCGATGTCCCCGGTTACAGGGTTGCGGACAGCTTGCATAGCGGCTATACCATCTAGCGAACTATTCAAAATACTGGCTAGTATTGCCCTAGACTGATACAGTATCTCTTCTGTTTCCCTACGCTTAATATTTTCTTTTTCTAGAAGCTGTTGCTGGCGTTGAATGGTTAATTGATTTTCTAAACGCGCTACAACTTCTTCCATCTGAAAGGGTTTAGTGATGTAGTCTATACCTCCTGACTCAAAGGCTGTCACTTTATCGAAAACATCATCTAAAGCACTAATAAAAATAACAGGAATGGTGCGTAGAACTTCATCGGCTTTCAGAGTTCTACACACTTGATAGCCATCCATTTCTGGCATCTTAATATCTAAAAGAATGATATCTGGTCGCTTTGCCTTTACTGTTTTTAGTGCCATCCGTCCACTTGTGACACTGCGAACAGTGTAGCCGAGATTGACCAGAGCATCACTTAATAAATGTAAATTTTTGGGATTGTCGTCTACTAAAAGAATATTACCTTTATTTTCTTTATCAGAATTAAGATTCATTGCTTCTCAGGGGTTCGGCTAAATCAACTAATTCCTCAAATTCAAATTGACGAGCAAGTTTTGTTAAAGATTGAATTAAAAAAGTTTCTGTTTTAGGAATATCTCTAATTAATTCTATGACACGATTAGTATTTGCTTCTAATGCAGCTTCATAGAATTGATTAATCCATTCTTGAGACATACAAATTAGATTTTGGGATGTTAAAGTATTTTTTTCTATATATTCCAAATTTGAATAATTATTTTCAGCAAATATGTATTTGACACCCAGATGTTTGGCTAGTGTGTCAAAAATTGTATGTTCTGCAAAAGGTTTGCGGAGAAAATCATCACATCCGGCTGAAAGGACGATCGCTTTTTCTTCTTCTAAAACACTTGCCGTCAAAGCAATTATAGCTGTAGCATTACCCTTTGTAGTGGACTTGATATATTTTGTAGCTTCGTAACCGTCCATGACAGGCATTCGCATATCCATCCAAATCAGGTGGGGTTCCCATTCATTCCAAATAGCGATCGCTTCTTTGCCATTACTAGCTTCTTTCATCTCAAACCCTAATGGTTGTAAAAGTTTAACTAATAATTTGCGATTAATCGGTTTATCATCTACTATTAATAGTTTATATATAGGTTGTCCTGGTGCAAGTTCTAATACTTTTGGATGTACTTCTAAAGTATTTTTATTGGTTGGTTGACCTAACTTTGCTTGAATATAAAATTTAAAAGTTGTCCCGACTCCTAATTTACTTTCAACAGAAATATCTCCTCCCATTAACTGAATAAATTTTTGACTAATTGCTAAACCTAAACCCGTTCCTTCTTGAGATTCTTTTCCAGCTTGTGCTTGAGAAAAAGCATTAAAAAGTTTGGGTAATTCTGCGGCTGCAATCCCCACTCCTGTATCGCAGACTTGAAAATTAAGAGTTAAAATATCTGTAATTTCTTCACTAGTATTATTTACTATTAAACTAATTGTTCCTTTTTGAGTAAACTTAATGGCATTATTAATCAAATTAATTAATACTTGCCGGAGTTTTACCTCATCTGTGCAAATATAGCATGGGAGATTTTCACTGCGTTGAAATATTAAATTTAAGCCTTGATTACTTGCCTGTAAATGTAGCATATCTTCTAAGTCATCTAGCAAGCGATACAGGTCAAAGTCTCTAGGATTAAGAGTCGTTTTCCCTGCTTCTATTTTTGATAAATCGAGAATATTATTGATGAGCGTTAGTAAATAATCACCACTGTGATAAATGATCCCGGCATTTTCATAATGCTCGGCAGGCAAGTTTTTAGCGCGTAACATTAACTGAGAAAAACCTAGAATAGCATTGAGGGGCGATCGCAACTCATGACTCATATTCGCAATAAATAAACTTTTAGCTTGATTTGCTACTTCGGCTTTGTCTTTAGCAATGGCTAACTCGGCTGTTCTCTCCTGTACCCGTTGTTCCAAAGTTTCCAAAGATGTTTGTAACTGAAGTGCCATGTTATTAAAAGATTTTGCCAATTGACCTATTTCGTCTTTTGATTTATTTTTGGCACGGATATCTAAGTTACCTGCAGTAAACTGGAAAACTATATTGGTAAGGTGAATTATTGGCTTTGTTAGCAATTGTCCAATGGCAAAAGCGATGATTGTCACTACTCCAGCGATAAATGCAAATAGAAAAATTGTGTTACGAATTTGCTTTTCTACAGGTGCTAAGGCAACGGCAAGGGGTCGGGCAAACAACACAGACCAAGGTTTATATTGCAAACGAGCGATCGCAATTAGATTAACCCAATCGCCTGTTGCTGACAAGGATGCAATTAAATACGACTGTTTATTATCCAATGCTTGTTTAAGTTTGGATTCATTAGTTGCCAATTCTTTGAAAGAAGAATTAGGCAAACGACCTTCCTGTTGCAGTTTAGTTACAACATCATTAGGCAGAGGCACAATTGATTTAAAAAGCAGTTCCGGTGCAGTGCTATGTGCCAGATAAATATTATTATCATCTAAAAGAATCGCAAAAGATTTTTCCCCAGCCCGTTCGGTTTGTCGAGTTACTAACTGCTGAACAACAGTCGCATTATATGAAACACGCAATACACCCAATATATCTCCCTTGGCATTGCGAACCGGACTACTAAAAAAGAGGGTAATAAGATTGGGAATTGTTGGCGATCGCTTCATGCTAGAAACAAAAGAGAAACCAGTTTGTAGCGGTTTTTGAAAATAATCTTGAACTGATTCATCTTTGCCAATATTCAGTGTACGTGTATCCAATACATTTTTCCCGTTTAAGTCGAGCAAAGCATAAGAGAGAATATTGAGCATATCTTTGCGACTGAGACGGATTAATGTTTCTGTCGCCAATTGCATTTCGGGGCTGTCGTCTCGCTGTTTTGGAGTTAGGCTGAGGTAGCGTGCCAAACCTGGTAAAATCGCCTCTACACGCACCGCATTGAGATTTCCATCAATAAAGGCATCTATTCTGTTAGCGGTTTCGTTAGCCGCCGCAGATAGGGCTTGTCGGGCGTTGTCAGTTAGTGCTTTTTCAGTTGTCTGTTTGTTGACAAATGCCAATAACAGCAACGGAATCAAAGCAACAACGAGAAACGAAGCGATCAACTTTGTACGGATGCCGCCCAAAAAGGAGTGCTGCATAGCTTCAAACTACGGGGGATTCAAGAAGGAAGAATTGAACAAACTGTTTAGCTCAGGAATCCGATTGATGTTTCCAGAGCGAATAAAAAAATCTGCATATATCTTGGCAGCTTTGTAAATGGACTTAGGGTTGCTAGATTGAAAATATTTTTGATTTTCACCTAAATCAGTTAGGTTTATTCCCTCTAGAGAGAGAGTATTGAGCGGAATTTTTAACGCTTTGCTGACGATCGCTTTTCCTTCCTCAACATTTGCTTTCCAGTAGGTCGAGGCTTGCAGCCATCCCCGTACAAATGCACAAATGTCTTCGGGGCGATCGCGGATTGTCTCACCACGAAAGATAATCAAATCTAAAATCAAGCCAGGGGTTTGTTTGCTAGTAAATAGGATATTTCCCCCTAATTTTATCGTTTCAGAGAGATAGGGTTGCCAAGTGTGTCCGGCTTGAATCGTGTTATTTTTCAGGCGTTGAGGAATTTCTGAAGCCTCTAATTGAACTAAGTTCACATCATCACTAGTTAAATTGGCAGTTTTCAACATTTCAGTCACGAAAACTTCGCTAAAACCGCCTAGATTTGCACCCAGCTTTTTACCTTTCAAGTCAGCTACAGTTTTAATTTTTGATTGGGCGACTACCACATCTGCTCCTGTTGATTCGTCTATAACGATCGCGCTTTGTATATCTGGATTTGTGGCACTCCAGATGATAAACTTTCCCAATGACGACGTAATCCCATCATACTTACCCGCATTGAAGTTTGCTTGTTCTAATTGGGTGTATTGTGTATGAACTAGTTCCACATCTACCCCTTGGGCTTTGAAGAATCCTTTTTCTTGAGCAATGATGCCTGGAAGCTCTCCAACAAAAGATCCAAATATCACTTTCAATGGAGGGCGTTTTACTTCAGTTGGTACTGAAGTATTACAAGCAAGTAGTAAACAGGCGGTAATCAGGAAAATGCTAATGGATCTGAGTAGTTTAAGCATAGAATTTTTGATGTTTTTTAATTATTGTTAATCAAAGATTCTGCTAAATAAACTAATTGTTCAAATTTAAATTGCCGTGCAAATTTCGTCAGTGATTGTATTAAACGAGTTTTGGTTATTGGAATTGCTTCAAGATGTAGAAATTCTGACCGCAAGGGCAGCTTGAGAATTTCATTCACAGGTATTGAGCCGCCTTAACAAGGGATTATTCTTCAAATCAAGAAAAAAGGCTGTAATTGCAAAGAGAGCGATCGCTCTTTTCTACTGTTATATTAGTCTTTAAATAATCCCGTACCCAATCACAACTGTATTTCAGTAGGTTGAGATGGAGAATTTCTTCTAAATCCCACAGAATCACAAGTTGGTCATCTCCGCCAGAGGCAAGGGTTTTACCATCAGGGCTAAAGGCAACACTGCTCACATTAGAAGTATGTCCATTCAGGGTGACGAGTAAAGTACCATCAATTTTCCAGACTTTAATCGTATTGTCAAAACTTGCGGCTGCTAGCATTTGACCATCTGGACTGAATGCTACCCTGGTTAAGCCGATACTTTTACCATCAAAGATCCTCACCAGAGTGCCATCACGTTTCCAAAGTCGCAGACTACCATCCCCACCTGTAGAGGCAATCAATTGACTATTCGGGCTAATGGCAACCCCAAAAACTTCACTCTTATGCCCTTCTAAGGTGCGATCGGGTTTCTCTAACAGGCGTTCGCTATTTTCTGAAGTCCACAGTTTAATAGTGCCATCAGCACTAGCAGAGGCGATAAACTGCCCATCTGGACTATAAACAATGTCCCAAATTCGCCCTGTATGCGCCTGAATAATTTGCTGGAGTTGAAACTCTCCATTGGAGCCGCGTTGCCAGAGTCTCAGCTTGTAATCAAAACCCACAGTCACTAATCGGTTGCCATCAGGACTGTAGCTAACACCCAAAAGACCGATACCTGGCCCTTCCAGAATGGTTCGCTGATTGCTGTCTAGTTGCCACAGTCTCACGACACCTTTAGAACCAACGATCGCTAAAGTTCGACCATCGGGGCTAAAGTCGAGACTAAGCATTCGAGAATCTTCTTCAACAATGGTTTTGGCGAGAGAACCATCGCGTCTCCAGAGTTTGACTTCTTTGCCAGCAACCGAAGCTAGCCGTTGCCCATCAGGGCTGAATGCCACCCGCCAGACCATTTCTTGATGGCCATTGAGTAGCTTTATTAAGGGTGAGTTGACTCTCCAGAGTTTGATAGTGTTGTCGTGACTGGCAGAGGCGAGAGTTTCTCCATCAGGACTGAAGGCGATGGTTTGAATATTTGAGGTATGCCCCTGCAAAGTTCTTAATAAAGTACCATCTATCCGCCAGAGTTTAACGGTTTTATCAGAACCGCCGGAAGCAATAGTCTGCCCATCAGGGCTAAAGGCTACACCAAATATTTCAGCAGTATGCCCTTTAAAACTTCTCAGGAGAGTGCCTTCTCGATTCCACAGCCGCACCATCTTATCTGCACCGCCAGACACTAAAGTTTGTCCATCAGGGCTAAAAGCAACACTCCAAATAGTTGCGCTTCCGGCTGTGAATGTTTTGAGCAGCGTTCCATCCAATCGCCAAAGCTGATTCTTGCCGCCTACCATAGAAGCAGCGAGAGTTTGACCATCGGGGCTGAAGGCAATTCCCCATACACCGCGCTGATGTTTGAGAGTTCTAATTAAAGTGCCATCTAGCTGCCAAAGCTTAACGCTAAAATCGCCACTGGCAGAAGCGATCGTTTGTCCATCTGGGCTAAAGGCAACTCGCCACACCGCAGATTTGTGCCCTTTGAAGATGGTTGACAATTTACCATCGATCGTCCAAAGACGGATAGTGCCATCAATGCCGGCAGCGACTATCCGGCGGCTATCCGGGCTGAAGCGGACGCTTTGTATGGTTGCAGTATGTGGTAGCGTTCTCACCAGTGTTCCATCCCGCTTCCATAGCTTGACTGTGCGATCGATGCTAGATGAGACAATCCACTGACCATCAGCGCTAAAATCAACGCCTAAGACAATCCCTTGATGCCCCGACAAGTGATTGAATTCATCAGCACCGTAGACAGCTTGTTCTAATACTTTGCGGGTTTGGAGATCCAGAGTATTGGCATCTGCCAAATTTTGCAGATCGAGCCGTTGAAATTCCTGTCTGGCTCGGATTGCTTGTACCAGTGCATCTAAGCGTTGATTGGAATTAAAACTACCATTGGAAGCAGCTGCGATCGCCCGTACCTCACTCAGTGATGCTTGTCGATCGGCGTAGAGTGTTGTGAACCCCAAGACAATAACTGCTAGTAGGGCCAAACTTACCCCTAATAGGAGTCGTCGCTGAAGCCGAGCGCTCTTTTGTTCGCTTGCCAATCGCGCTTCAGTTTCTTTGAGCCGTTCTACTTCCATTTTTTGCTGGATTTCCCGACGTTCCAATTCTTGGCTAGCTGCTAAAAATCTATAGTCCAAATCACTGAGACTTTTACGCTGAGTCCAGTCCAAAACCTCTTGTAAGGCATTACCCCGCAGCAAGCGTGACTCATCTTGAAAGCTCGATGCTACCCAAGCATTGAATGGCTGTGAATAAGGGCGCAGATTGTCTAACTGATTTAACACCCATTCAGTATTGAAAATATTCCGGTAGATGGGATTTTTAATTCTGAGATAGCCGTTGTACTTCTCGACCAATCCTGATAGTAAAAGCTCCGTCTGTTCTCGGCTATCATCGACAGCCACGGCAGATAAAAGAGGACGCGGAGACTGGGAGACATAAATACGCCAAGAGTCCCTAGTGTCTTCATTATTTGCGTCTTCCCATCCCCATTTCCCCTCGTCCTCTATTTCCTCGGCTTGCAATACCTGCTGATAAAGACTCAATAACCGTCCGGCTTGTTGTTGATTGAAAAGTAAGCGATCGCGAATCGTGCGCAGGTGTTCGGGTTCATCTTGTGATTCCCAGTGTTGGATAATCTGCGATCGCACCAATTCTTCTACCCAATAGGCCTCAGTTTTTGGGGGTAGGAAAATTTTCCGCTCTGATGTCTTTAAGGCAGTTTGGAGAATTAATTGACAGAGTTTTTGAGTTAGAAACGGTTGTCCACCTGTCCAATAGATCGCCTCTTGCAGCACAACTTCTGGTCGCTCAATTGCTCCTTTTAACCCATTTAGCAATGGGCTAGCTTCATGCAATCGAAAGCCGTATAACTCAATAGCTGTCCCAATGTTAAAAGGTGTCCGACGTTTGTCAGCAATTAAATCAGATGGACTGGCGACTCCAAACAATGCAAATCCCAGGCGTTGAAACCTCGGATCGTGTGCCTGCTGATTGTAGCAATGACGAATCCAGGCAAAAAAGTCATTGACCGGAAAATTCAAACTCAGCAAACTATCAATTTCATCAATAAAAATGAAAATGCCTTTAGCTTCGCCGCCTCCTTCACAATCGCTCTTGACATTTGGCAGCAATACTTCCTCAACAAATTGGTGTAGTTTTTGTACAGGAGAAAGACCTGTTTGCATATTCCACCATTGCTTAAAGTTGACGTGTTCCGCCAGATTTAACCCGTAGAATATGCTGACAATGATTCCTTTATACCATTGTGCTGATGTGGTATCCTCGCTACCCAATTGCGTTACGTCTAAGTAAACACATTTATAGCCTTCTGACTTGAGACGACGACTTATTCGCTGTAGTAAAGATGATTTACCCATTTGGCGAGAGTTGAAGACGTAGCAAAAATCGCCACCTTTTAAACTGGTATAAAGTTTTTCATCTGCTTGACGCACAACATAAGTGGGATCGTCACTGTGGAGGCTACCGCCAACTTGGTATCTCATGTGCAAAGTGTAATTAGAAAAGGGGGAGATAAAGAAGGAGTCAGAATTCTGAATTCAGGATTTAGAATACTATATCCATGCCACACTGTTCCGTTCGTGAAGTGTCTTGTAGAGTAAGACAGTGAGGAATGGGTATGCAGTAGATGCCAGCGCAGATGGAAAACGACGGCGCAATGGTTTGCCTTTCGCCAAGATTATGATTTACTGATTTTAAATTGGATGTTGACCAAAGTCAGTGGGTTGATTAAATCCGCCAAATTTCTGAAAGCAATTTCGTCTTTGTCTAACCATCACTAACCTCGACCCGGAAAACATGGCAGATTACTTGAATAAGTACCAAAAGTCTGATAGGAAAACCATACTAATGAGAATTTGGACTACTACTGCTGTGCTAGCTGCTTTTTGGCTAATATCTGGGGTCATCGGTTCTAAGCCAATCAACGCTACTTCTGTTTTGGGAGAAAATGCCATATCATCTCCGGCGCCAACGAATGCAAAACAGATGACTGTCAGTAACACCGAGTTTGGTCTGAAGAGAGTTGACTCCAAAGGAAACGTTACCATTTTCCAGACAACAAGAGTGCCACTTCAGGAAGGAAACAGCTACGGGTGGCGGATTAAACTCAAAAACTACCAAGGTGAAGTGAAATGGCGTGAAGTCTTGTATTTACCAAAACCTCCAGAAACTTGGGGTACAGATAGTGGTGAAGATTTCTCAATATCAGCAGACGGCAAGACATCTGTAACACGACGCACGCAGTCGGCTCCCGAAGGTGTAATTGAGAACTTTTGGACGATCGCCCCTGGCGATCCAGTTGGTAAGCATAGAATAGAAGTCTATATTGATAACCGTTTGATCGGTACTTTCCAGTTTGAAGTTATTCCAGTTAAGTAGATGTGAAGGGCATTGGGCATGGGGCATTGGGCGTTATGAGTGCTGAGTAATGAGTAATGAGTAATGAGTAATGAGTAATGAGTTATTCTCCCCCTGCTCCCCTGCTCCCATCCTCCCCTGAAGCTGAGGAGTATCTTAGAGATAGAAGTTTGATTCTTATTAGGTGGCGATCGTGAATACAGAGGAATTTCTGCGATTGATCGAAAAGCAATGCCCATGCCCTGAGACACTACCAAAAGGGCTGCAAGCAATGTGGTATGACAACAAAGGTGATTGGAACAAAGCTCATGAAATAGTTACAGATGCCAGTGATACTGACAGTGCTTGGGTTCATGCTTACCTGCACCGCAAAGAAGGCGATTCTTACAATGCCCATTACTGGTATCAACGCAGTGGTCAGCCAGCATTTTCAGGAGAACTAAGCCAGGAATGGGAACAAATAACTTCTGTATTGCTAAAGAAGGTGAACGCGACGCATGAATGCTGAAGAATTAAAAAGGCGTTTTGCCGCAGGAGAAAAATATTTTCCAGGCGTCAACTTGAGTCGGGATAAGCTGATTGGAGCCGATTTGCCGGGAATTAATTTATGGGGATCTGACTTGAGTGGAGCTAACTTAGCTAAAGCTAAACTCTGGGGAGCAGATTTGAGTAGAACTAATTTAGCCAAAGCGAATTTGACCAGAGCTAATTTGAGCGGTGCCAATCTGAATGAAGCGAATCTTCGGGGAGCAAAACTCAACTATGCCAAGTTGTATGGAGCTAATCTGACTGGCGCTTACTATGATGAAAGTACGCGGTTTTCTAGAGGTTTTGACCCTATCAGTAGAAATATGCGGAAGGTGTGAAGGGGATTGGGGGCAGAGGGGCAGGGGAGAAATCAATTCAAAATTCAAAATTCAAAATTCAAAATTC
>NZ_JAVRCK010000152.1:0-11486 GCF_034530815.1 Nostoc sp. DedSLP03 | reverse complement strand
TCGGCTAGCTCCCAACATTTACAAGTTTGAGCAAGAGCTGCAACGGAGTCGTTTTGCACGTTGGCGGCTGAGTCGGGCAATCACCGCCGCCGCCGTCGCAGAAGAGTTAGATCAGTCCTGGAAGCTTACCCCATACCATCTAGCTCATAAAGCAGCTTTTAGGCAGTCTGAAGCCTATAAGCAGCGGTTATCTGTGGAAAAAATCGCGCCGGCCGGATACTTAGAGAATAATTCTGTATCAAATACCGTGGATACAGATATCACTACACGTAGGAGAGGGGTGGTTTAAGTATGATTCATTAGATTTCTTTATACAGAAAGCGCCCAGTTGGGCCCCCAAGATCCGGGGAAAGCCTAAAGGGAAACGCACAGATGATCACTTTCTTTTAGGTTGTAAGTCTGGATGGAACAGTAAAGCCATTGTCGCTTTACTGTCCCCACTTTTGTGAGCATCAATAAACTGCATTCCAAAATTTATTCCTTTCTTTTTATCTTCAATATGAAAAGAAGCTTTTACTGCATACCTATCGTTAGGGTTTGGCTGTTCCTTAGCATCTTTGATCCTGATGTACCACAAACCTTTAGAAGGCAGAAACTTGCAGAAAATTTTCATGTCTTTGTAAACAACAAAAGTTGTATTACGGTATTCTGTGGCGACCTCTTCTTGAAATTCAGACATTATTTTTTAGCTTTGGAAAGGATTACTACCTTGTCAAAGGAATTATAAAATTAATTATGAGGTATTTATGAGTTTAGTTTCGCAAACTGAGCATCTTTCGCTTACCGAGTTGATGGGAGGTAGCCGAAGCTTTGATCAGCCACCTTCAGGATGGAGGCATCCAAAAGCGATCGCTAAAATTCCAGCAGGTACAGAAGTGTATATCCAGAATTTAAGATCCGGGCTATGGGAGAGTGGGGTAGTTGAGGAATACTGGGAGAAAGGCAGGTTTTTAGAGGTGCGCTGCGGTTCTCAAATCAAAAAGATATTTAGACCTGAGAACCTTGCTACAAAGCAAATTACTTTGATGATGTGATAAGCGATAAGTGATAAATGACAAAGGGGAGCTAACTTTTTTTAGCTGTCATCCTCATCATTATCTTTACGTCTGATTAAACCTCTGCCTATTAAATAAGCTTTTAATTCTAGCAAGTCTTTATCTTGTGCATCCAAGCGCCGATCCAATTCCTTAAACAACAAAGCTAAGTTATCAGTAAGGTCTTTTAGATTATTTTTTAAGTGCCCAAAGTCTCTCTCAGCCGCATACTTGCGTTTAACTGAGTTTGTAAAAAATAAAATAGCCCAAGTGACATTTCCGCCCAAAGCTAGGGAGAATGTCAGCACAACAATTGGATCATCTGGTAATTTAATATTCATTAAACTTTAGGAACTGCCTCCCAAATTTTAAGAGTACAATTCCCGATTGGGAATGCTAATCTAAATTGTAAAGTAAATGGACTTATACCGTTTTCAAAAACAATAACTCTAGGAATTTTATTAGGCAGTGCATAGCGGTCAGAACTGTGAGCTATCCCACCAAGTTGAAACAAGTTTACAGTCTGTATTAAGTAGCCAGCGATATTTCTGGGATTAATATTAGTAGTGCTTGCCAATACTGCTATTGTCCCAGATGTAAATACTCTAGGAATATCATGATTTTTATCAGATAAAAGTACCTGATTAAATCTGACATTCCAGAGGTAATCATCTCTAAGATTGCTCTCTTCAGAGAATAAAAACATTAATCAATTACTCTTTAAAGTACATGAATTAATGTTATATTCTTTGCCAGCAATTTTAATTTTCTTCCCATTAATTTTACCGCCGGTTGTGACGTTGCCGATTTTATCCGGCTCACAGAAACGGTTAGTACTGCGAGAATTGCCCTTAGCATCTGTGTAACCTATTCTTACCATTGCGGGTCGTGGTGAATTAGCACCAAACATTAACCCGCTATCGGTATCCTTGGCGATAACAACACCCAATTCATCAGCGATCGCTTTAGGGTAAGCGTCTTTTTTACCTCTCCATGCAAAACGCATTGCTCCTGTGTTTCCTAAACCGCCGCCCAAATTAATGTAATACACCTGAGATTTAGCTTCAGTAGCCATTTTCTAACCTCCAAACTATTAGGACATAGGGGAGATATTTATCTCCCCAAAAAACATTTTTAGGGAAGATACGGAGTAGGAGCCGCCACAAGCGCACCAGCTGCGCTGACAGTAAAGGTTGCAGGAGAAGTGAAAGTAACAGCTACGGTCTGGTTTTCTGTATCAATCGTAGTGGTCACATTGTTTGGTCTAGTTTCAGCCGGGATTGCAAGTTCTGCGGCTTGGGCGCGGACTGCCAATTCCCATAATTGCCCTTCTAAAGTCGTAGCCACTGTTTCAACGGAGTCAGCCATAAGTTTTGTACTTAGGTAGGGTGAGCATTGATACAACTAAGCTACTGTCTAATGGCTGTAAATGTCACTTTATCAAAGTCATTTTCCCGATTGGGCCTTAATGCTCAATAGCATTTTTACTTTTTACTTTTAAGCCAATTCTGAAGCGTTAAAACATTGTCTTTGTTTAGATACCATCTACCATGACTTTTAAACGCTCTAATTCTATGTCTGCCGATGTAATATCTAACAGTACTTTCTGTTAAGAATAAAACCTTACAAGCTTCTGGCAAAGAAATATAATTATCATATTTATTATTTTTATCACTTTGTTTTCTTACCCTATCTGGTATTCTTTGCATTATGTAAAATCTACCCTCCAATCAGGCTTGTTGTTCTTTTGACCATTCTTAAAGTAACGACCGTAACGTGGTTTAACTCTGGATTCTTTGATAGGAGTTTCACGTACAATATTGCCACCTTTAAAGTAAGCATCTTTTAAATATGCTTTAGATATATGAGGTATGATTGCATTCAAAATACGCTTACATTGGAGTTCGTTTTGAGCATTAATAGTAACTTTTGAATTATCAGATAATGTAAATATCCCTTCATAATTTCCCTTAATATAAGAGGGTAAAGTTATTTTATCGCTCGGTGTTCCGTCCCAATGGGGCACTGATATAGGATACATTGCTGATTTATATTTCTTGTTTCCATCGGTATCTACTCCGTTCTCTTCTGCACATTGAATTACTAATTGAGGTCTACTTCCCTCATTTCTAATTTGCCAGCTAATAGGAAGAGATGCTATTGGCTCAATGTCTTTCAAAGCCTCATCAATCAAAGCTTTAATTTTTCTATAATCAATTTCAGGACAACAATTCATACATTCACAATTCTCTTGTGGTTCAGGAGGGGTTTTGTCGCCTATAGGCTTATTGATTGGACAATCTTTAGCATCAGGTTGGGAAACATTTATTTCGTAAACTTCCCCAGGTATATTACTTTGTCCATCAAGATTATCTAAAACTGCATTTATTGCTGATTTATTTCTAACTCCGTTAACGCTAATTGCAACAAAACCGTATGAGTAAAATGGGAATTGAAGATTATTGTAATAGGTTTGTTGACCAACATTAATGCTACCTCCCAAACCATAATTAATATGATAAGAAGTAAATTCAGAAACAGCAATATCTGCACTCGATCCGGTTCCGCCATTCATCTCTATGAATTGTTTAAGAGTTGGCGGATCGTTACCTTGAAGATTGTATGTGATGTGAGTATCATAAACCTCTTGAATAGTTGCAGGCTCTTGTACCCTTTCCTCATAATATCCTTCGGGGGTAAAAACTATTCTAGTGCCTGTTACTTTACTAGCTCTTACATATCTAAAAGAGATACTACCACAAGGGGATAACTCCAGTTCTCGCAATTTTCTAGTATTAGTTATTGGTTTAGGCTTTGGCTTTTCAATCTGTGGTTTATCTTTCTCTTGTGGTTCTTGGAATTTAAATTCTGGTATTCTGAATTCTGGTAATTCTGGGAATTTAAATTCTGGTATTTCTGGTATTTCTATTCTAGGTATTGTGATTTGTGGCATCTCAAAGCGTGGGGGATTATCACGAATTTCTCTAATAATTTCTCTCCCTTTATCAATTGTATCTTGTATGTTCCCTGCGTGATTTTTCCCTAATTGATAGAATCCTCCCTCTGCACTAGGAAAGGGAATCGTAGCTTCTAAATCTTCAGTATTATTATTTGGAAATAAACCATTAGATAATCCTGAAAAATACCAATTGAATTCATAAGCTAACTCAGCGCCTAACTGCGACTGACCGCTATTCATAGCAAAATTTACACCAATATTATCGCTACGGAGTTGGTTAGAAGTTCTTAGCTGAGTTCCTGCACTAACAGCCGCGCCGCTAGGGCGATCCTTATATTGACTTGGTATATAAGGTTGAGAATTTTGCCTTATTTGCTCTTGTATTTGGGGTACAGTATGCGGTTTTGCATGATTATTTATTGGGCGATTTATTGGAGTGGGAGCTTCTTCAATTGGTGGAAGAATACTAAGTACTTTCTTAGTATTCTCTTCCATCTGAATAGCTGGATCTGCATATTCAGGTATTTGCATATTGATTAATTCTTGAACACTGAGAATTTACTACATAAAAATGCATATCCTGTTGACAATGCATTCTTTTTATAAACAGTAAAAACGAATTCATGTAAACCATCATTTGCTATTGTAATTGTCCTTGTTACTCGCTCATAAATTTGAGTAGCATTGTAGCCAACGAAATCATTAAATGCCAAGGTTCCATCAATATATAATTGTAAATCACCTTTATTACTTGAACGAGTAACTAACATTATGAATGTATACGTTCCTGCTTTCAAAAGTACAGAAAAACTAAAGCTGTCGCCAAGTGCAGCAGGGTTTTGCTGAAAGGAAGTTGCATAAGGGGAAGCAGTCTGCTGAACTAGTAATAAAGCACCACCCGTTATTACTTTACTTGTATCATGAAAGTGCTGAAAAGTAGTTGGGTAGTTTTGAGGAACGATTGCATTTGTAGCAGCGAATAAGTTAGCGATTGCGGTCGAGTGGTTGCCTACCGTACTATTAAGTGAATTAACAATTGATCCATAATCAAGTAAGTTTGTATTCAACGTTGTTATTTGAGAATTCAAACTTAATGTTAATGCTTGAAGTGCTGCGTTATTACTAGCTACATAATCAGTATAGTTAGTATTCAAATCAGTAACTACATCATTAATATCAGCAATTTGACTATTTAAGTTTTGTGATACTAACGTATTAACTGTTGAAACTAAGTTAGTAATTTGAGTGTTGATTTCAGTGATTTGTGTTTGTGTATTCTGGGATGCTAGCGAATTAACGGATGTTGCCAAATTTTGCAATGAGGTGTTTAAATTTGAATATTTAGTATTTAAACTTGCAATTTCATTGTTAATCGCATCAATAACAGTTTGAGAAATTGGATCGCCGCTATTGTCTACCAAAGCCAAAATACTAGAAATACTTATTAATCTAAGAGTAGGTGAATTATTAGATCCGCCATCAATATCTAGTCCTAACGCTACATCTGATAGAGATAAATTTTCAATTTCTCTGATTTGTGAAACTTTCATATTTTTACTCCACACTTAAAAATGATTGGTCGTAAATGGGCGATTCTTCAATAGCAGATCCAAGTATTATGATACGGTCATTGTTTAGCAATAATCCGTTACCTACTTCAGTCATCTGGACAAACATTTGTGTATCTGGTGCAACATCAAATGTAGAGGATGATGTAAAGTATTTTAATACATCAATGTAATAATATGGACGTTGATTGAACAAATAAACATCCATTATTTTGAGCAATGGGGTATCAAGATTTTGCAGATAAAAGCTTAAGGCTTTTTTCTGATTACCGTCAAAGGTTGCCTTATTATTACTAGCTATAGTTGCATCTGAAGCCAAAATGTCATTAGAAATTGATTGCAACTCAGTAATGCTAGTAATATCAATAGTTAGGCGTAAACTAGTAATAAATCCGCTATACCTAGCATTATTCACAATATCTAAACTATTAAGAATTCCCGGCTGATAGAGTTGAATCATAGATGAGCCACTAGCAGCGTTGAGTTCTTTTATAATATTTACATTGCGAAATATTCCATTATTAGCCATTAGTTATTGGCTCCCAAAATGCCAGTAGTTTGCAAGGGAGTCTTTGTAATAATCTGACCACTTGATAACACGTACCCATTAACAGCGGTTCCCGTGGAAGCAGGAGGAAAAGCCGCTAACCTCTCTCCAATCGTGGCGTTTTGATTAGCTGTAATTTGGGCAAGCGCTGCTAGCTCACGCAATTTATATAAAACCTGAACTACACCAGCTTGAGATTTAGCGTTAACAGCAGCTGTAGTCAGGGCTGACAATCTAATTGTTAATCCGTAACTATTATCAACAAGAATTAAATTATTTAAACCGCTGGCTGTTTCAAGTTGTTGCCAAGTTAGATCCGTAATTACTGCCATATTGCATATACAAAATGTAAATCCGTTGTATCTTTTAATCGTTGTATATGCAAACTAGCGCGGTTGCTTGCTGAGATAAAAGGCGATCGCTTTCTTATTCCCACATGTGACGATGAAACCGCCCTGGCGCGAGTTCGGTGTAAATTACGGTGTGTTGAATATTACGATGTCCTAAGTAGTCTTGAATCATTCGGGTATCATAGCCTTTGGATGCCAGATAATAGCCGCAAGCGTGCCTGAGCATGTGGGGATGAACGGGAAAACTAAAATCAGCCAAAACACCTGCACGGGCGACAATTTGCCTTACACCTTCATCGGCAATGGGCGTTTTACGCTCGCTAGTGAAAATGAAGGGCGATCGCAACTTTTCATCTTGTTCGCGCTTGTGCTGGCGGAGTAGCCGCAGTTCCTTACCTTCAATCCACTGGTTTGAGTCCTTGCCGCGTTTTAACCGCCGGATGTAGATATGCGATTCTGACCAGTCCACATCGTCCCAGTGCAGCCGCGTTAATTCGTTTACCCTTAGCCCGTGACGGTACATCATTAAAAGCATTAAACTGTCACGCAAAGGGTAACGCCCGGTAGATTTAGCGGCGGCGATTAATCGCTCAACCTCATCGGGTCTTAAGTATTCGCGGGAACGTACTTCTAAATTCTTGGGTCTTCTCAATTTTTTGGGTTCCGAAACTTTGGGTATTTCAGGTGTCGGAACCAATGTTAACCGCGTTTTCTTATGCTTGGGATGTGTTGTAAGCATTGTAAACTACTAGTAGTTTAGACTTTTTACCAAGAGTTTACTATGGAAGTTGAGCAAAAAGGAACAATTATTTGTTTAGAGAAAAAAGACCAGAAACCTTACTTTGCTTTGGTATCTGGCGGGCTTCATTATGATGCTTATGGGCATGAAGACTTGTCAGGGCAAGAGGTTGTAGCGAGAATCTGGGTTTACGAAGCTCCTTTATTGTTTCCTTTAGCTGAGAGTTGGATTTATATCCACGGTTATGTCAGCAAGATATTACTAAAAATTTAACCTGTTACCAAGTTTAGGGAGTGCGATCGCAAAAAAACATTATGCATCCTCACGCGGAATTAATAGCTTTAGAAGGCAGATGCCCAACTTGTGGAAACGACAATTTAACCTTTGTCACTTATGACCTTGACAATGAAGCTGTTTTTGATTGTGACAACTGTGGCGAGTCAGAAAGCATCCCCTTAACTGACCTTAAAGAATTTGGGTTTTACCCTGAGAATTTTGAAAATATCAGCAATGATGAAACTTGTTACCAGGTTTAGGGAGGGCGATCGCAAGTTAACCCCAGTAGCAATCATCATCATCATCATCAAATTCGCCTAACTCAGCACTTGCAAGATAATCACAGATTTCACATACTCCTTCACTGCCACCGAAGATAGTAGCAAATTCAAAACTTTCAACGCCTCCCCAGAACTGGCCGCACATATAGCAAAAACCGTGTTTAGCAGCGTGGACAGTACAATAGTACTCATTCGGCTGTTCGGTTTCATTGTCTGGATAAAAGCAAGCCGTTACATTTTCTTCAGTGCATCCTAGATGTTGGCAGTGTGCCATAAACCTGTTACCAAGTTTAAGAAGTGCGATCGCTGTCTTTTAGTGGCTGTCTCTCCAACCTGTCACACCACTTGCTTTTCTATATGAATCCACACCAGGTGTCTGAGGGGAGCCGTTTAAGCAACGCCCAAGGGCGAATTACGCAATCCCTACACTTTGCAGTACCTTTGTACTGAATAGCACGGCTCAACGGGAATTCTAAAACCTGTTACCAGGTATTGACTAAAGTTGTTACCAGGTTTATGATGAGGTCACAATACTTGGTAACAACTTTATGACCAGTGATTTAGCAAAGGGTGGCCGCGGCAAACGAGCGCCCTATGAATCAACACATTATCGCTTACCAGTGCCTTTAAAACCAATAGCTGAGGAGATGGCGGCAAACTACCGCCAGCTGGTGAGTGAATACACAGACCCAGAAGACCCGGCATTGATTGCTGCTACTTTGCAAGCGATCGCTCCTGGCGGCGGCAACCAGGTAGAAGAGAACCAGCAAGTCAAGGAATTGCTAGAAGACTATCAGCAGATGCAAAGCCAGTTAGAGGAATTACAGCAGCGGGTAGAAAAGCTCAAGGGAGTGAATCAAGCGATCGGCATTCTTAAAAATGCGCTAACGCTAAGAGCTAATTCCGGCGGTGCGATTAAAGAACAGATCCGAGAAGCGCTGGTGCTATTACTGGAGTAGTTTACCAGGTTTTATAATCAGCGTAGGTAAGGGGTAAATTACACCCCTCGGATAAACCTATACACCTAAAAACCGCTTGATTAGGCTATCAAGCGGATTTTTTCATTATCAATTAACTTGTTACCAGGTTTAATAAACTTGTTACCAGGTTTTAAGATTGCGCTTCATTCATTTTCTTCTACATCTGGGCTATCCGGCGGGGGCCCCAAGTAGGGGAAGTCCTTAAATTTAATTCCAGCATTCTCAAAAATTTTATCTAGCTTCTGCACTTGGTTCCAAGTTAAACCAGGTCTTCGCCGTCCCGTCTCCCATTGCCAAATCGCGTCATAACTTACGCCTAAGAATTCTGCAAAGGTTTTGCGATCATAACCAAGATATTCTCTCAGTTGCAAGAAAGGTAACACGGCAGGGTCAAGGCTAAGAGGCTTTTTGTCTTCATTCTTCATCTAAAGCATCCGGTGAAGCATCTGGTGGTGGCCCCAGGTAGGAGGGGAAGTCCTTAAATCTAATTCCAGCGCTGGCAAAAATTTCATCTAGTTTCTGTATCTGTTCCCAAGTTAAATGAGGCATTCGGCGTCCTGTTTCCCATCGCCAAACCGTGTCATAATCCACCCCCAATCGCTTGGCAAATTCAGCACGGTTGTACTTTAACCTTTTTCTAAGTTGAATAAGTGGCGACACGGCAGGATTAAGACGAAACGGCTGTTTTTTTTCCGGGTTTTCGTCTATCATTATAGATTAGTTACTGCCATTGGCAGTACGTATGCTCATTAAACACCAACTGCTATTGGTGTCCTGGGTAAAGATTTTGTCTTTACCCAGACAAAAGCATTTTTCCCTATTTTCTGCACATAAGAAAGTAGGGCAAGGAGGTGATTGCCTTTATGGGGGTATAATTCCCCAAAAATGAAGCGATTTAACTAAAAACGGTAAATTATCCCAAAAACTTGTTTTTTCTGCTGAAGCGCCGACCTGCTTCAGCAGTTTTCTAACACAAACACAACTTAATTGTAAACAATCATGACAACTAACAAGTCAATAAACCCTAACGTGTTTAGGGCTAATTTCGCGCGCGGTCAACAGGTAATAGTCAGTGATGAACTGCACCCATCATTTAACCAGCAGGGGCGGATAACCAACATTAGCCCAAGTCAAGCCATCTGTGTAGAATTCGTTGGCTCAGAGTCCGCTAGACGGGTCTGGTTTCACTCAAATCAAATCACCACAAACCAAAATCCCTCTAGCAGTGCTGCTAGAGGGAATGTTTAGATTTTTCGCTGCCTGGTTCTTGTAGGCTGCTTTTCTGGGACTCCTGGGGGCCCAACGTTATCGGGTAAGTCTTGCCAAGTCAACCCCAAGTCCTTGAGCATCACATCTAACATTTTAATTTGCCAGATAGCAAGCCAAGGATGAGTTTTACCCCGTTCCCATGCAGAAACAGTATCTTGATCCACCCCGATAACATCACCGAATTCGCGCCGAGTTAACCCTAAACCTTCGCGAATTTGTAAAAAAACAGACAATTCAGGACGGAGCGAAAACCTTCGATTTTCGCTTATCATGTTGTCAATGTGTCCGAGAATAATCGGATGTCTAACGCTGGTTTTTATTCAGTAAGGGGTCGTGACACCCCTTACACAACTTTAAACAACTGACAACAAACATGTATTATTTAGACTTGAAGATTAAAGATTTGTCCGTATGAACTTAGTAAAAATCTACCAAAAGGAAAATGACTTGCTTTGAAAACTCAATGTGATAACTTAAACCAACCACATGATTTGCTCAAAACAAGCCACCAAAACGTAATTAAAAAGTAACAAATAATTGGAACTAATGAAACTGTAGTTTCTAATTCTATTGGTTTAAGTTATCACATTAAGTTTGAAAAGGTAAGTCACAGGAGAAAACTGTGGCTAATATCAAGCAAACCTCATTCAAACTGCACTCTACAATAGCTGATTGTGGTAACTGGCCAAGCAAAAATCATAAAGGTCAAGTTGCTAAATCCGAGAGTATTCGGCTTTGGTATTACTTGAAAGCATGGGATCAAAATGGTAGTGGTTGGGGTGAATTTTCGCTTGATGAACTAACAGCATTTTTTGATCGCAGTGTGTATACAATTCGCCGCTGGTTAAAGTGGGGGCGACAATTAAAGTTTTTTAGAGCGATCGCAAAACTTGGTAACAAGTATAGAGTTTATTACTCTAGCGTTACTAGAGTTGCGATCGCAGTTGGAATTACAGATTTAGGAGCTATTAGCCAGGAGGACATACAGAGGCTCAAAGACCTAAAATTTGCTGCAACCGAGGCCACCGCCTTGAGGTTGCAAAACCAATCTAGATACAAAGAGCTGTCAAATCACAACCATGAAAGTGTGAAAGCGAAAGTAATAGACCCAGAGCAGGTATTATCCTCCGAGTTAGGCATGGGGGCAATACTTACCCGTAAAGGGCGTTTTACTTTTGTCAAATATAACACTTTCGCGGTCGGAGCAACACAACAGCGCATAGCTAAAACTCTCGGTAGGCATCCGTCAACCGTGCAGCGCCGATTAGGTAACAGCTACCGTCAAAAGCGATCGCTTGACCCAGTTGTGAAAACTCAACTGGTAGCACCGCCACGGATTACCTCTGAAGGTACTGGGCCAGCACCAGCACCATCTAAAACGCGGTTTATCCCCGGTCAGCGAATTATCCGTACCAAGCTAGGGGTTTTTCGGCTAGCTCCCAACATTTACAAGTTTGAGCAAGAGCTGCAACGGAGTCGTTTT
>NZ_JAVRCK010000151.1:0-11522 GCF_034530815.1 Nostoc sp. DedSLP03 | reverse complement strand
TTATATCCTCAAGCTAGACTCTACCCGTTGTCAAAATTTGAATTTGGAATTGCTGCGGCGATTGCAGAATTCACCAACGTTACCCTCAACCGGGGTGAAACACGAGATTTGGTACTAAGGGTGAGTGATGCTGATAATGACCCGTTGGTGTTGCAACTTAAAGCCGAATCTACAGGATATGGTATCCCTGATTTTGTCAAATTTACTGATAATGGCGATGGGACAGCTACATTGCGCCTAACTCCTGGAGTTAGTGATGGTGGCAATTATTCCTTTACTCTGGTCGCAGCTGATAATGGAAATGGCGGTGGTGTCAATGCTGTGCAACGAGATGAATATACCTTTGTTGTTTCAGTGAATGCACCCAATGACGCACCGAAATTGCCTTTCATTGGAAACAAAGTTGCAGTTGTTGGTGAGACTCTGGAATTTATTGTTAAAGCCAGCGATCGCAATCAAGATAATTTAAACTTTAATCTGAGTAGTCTGCCTGCTGGTGCCACCCTTACACCCACTGCAATTTATGGGGAAGCATTATTCAGTTGGACACCGACACTTGCTGATATCGGCACATCTCCTGTCACCATTCGGGTTCAAGATAGCGGTAATGGCAATTCAACAGAGGTTCTTACCAGTCAGCAAGCCTTTAATTTAATTGTTCGCACTTCTAACACTGCACCTATACTTTCAGCAATTGCCAATCAAACTGTCGCTGAAGGGCAAACTCTCACTTTGGCATTATCAAGCAGTGATGCTGATGGCGATACTCTTACTTACTCTGCATCAAATTTACCCCCAGGTGCGGTACTTGACTCTGCACAAGGAATACTCACTTGGACACCCAATTTAGCACAGGCAGGAACTTATAATAACATCACTGTGACTGCAAGTGATGGTAATAAGAGCAGTTCTCAAACTTTTGCAATTCTGGTAAATAATACAAATCAGGCTCCTGTGCTAGCACCGTTGCCTATTCAAACTGGACTTGAAAACAACCAAGTCGGGTTTACCTTGGCGGCGGGAGATATTGATAACGATTCATTAATTTACTCGGCTGTTTCAGCTTTGCCAACTGGTGCTGCTTTTGACCCGCGCACAGGTCAGTTTACTTGGAAGCCCAATTATGAACAGGCGGGTGAATATGTATTAAGATTTGCGGCAACTGATGCTCAAGGTGCTAGTGATATCCGCGATGTGACTTTGCGTATTGCCAACGTCAACCGCACTCCTGCAATCTCTGTGTCACCCCATGCTGTGGCGCTGGGTGAAACACTGCAATTTACAGTTGCTGGGACTGACCCAGATAACAACACAAATCTCACCTACACAGCTGTTGATTTACCTCTGGGTGCGGTACTTGATGCGGTGACAGGACGGTTTACTTGGACACCCAATCCCGGACAAGTGGGTGATTATGGTGTTACTTACAGTGTTAGCGATGGCGAGAAAACAGTAACGCAGACATCTCTTGTGCGAGTGGCAATCGCACCAACACCACCAACTGTTAATTTTGATTTAACATCAAGTTTCCCGGCTGTTCCAGGACAAAGGGTGATAGTACAAACTCTCGCTTCGGGCTTGGCTGCAATTACCAATTTAACTGCCACGGTTGATGGTAGACCTGTAACTGTTGATAGTCAAGGCAGAATTGAGATTACCCCAACTACTCCTGGTCGCTTGGTTGTCGATGTGACTGCAACTGATGCAGATGGTCACGTTGGTCATAATAGTACTGTAGTTAAGGTGCGCGACCAGCAAGACTTGGCTGCACCCATAGTTGCATTTGCGCCTGGGTTAGATGGGGCGTTACTAAAGAGTCTCACTAATATTATTGGCAGTGTTAGCGATGTCAATCTTGATAGCTGGGTACTAGAAATCGCTGATTTTGGTGAGAATGTCTACAGAACACTAGCTAGTGGTAATGGTGCTGTCAGCGATTTGACTCTGGCTCAATTTGATCCTGGTAAGCTAGAAAATGGTTTCTATCAGTTGCGCTTGAGAGCGACTGATATTAGCGATCGCTCTTCATCAACTCAAGCAGTAGTCGAGGTCAATACTACCACCAAGGCGAGTGCCTATATCAGAACTGAAACTGATTTATCTCTAACTTTTTCTTCTCCCTACACCCTACACCCCACACCCTACACCCTCAACCTCATACGCACCTACAGTTCTCTCAACGCTGATGAAGTTGGCAGCTTTGGTAACGGTTGGCAGTTGGCTGCTTTAGATACCAACATTCAAACCTTAGTACTGTTGACAGGACGGGAATCATTAGGCGTTTATGAGCCATTCCGTCTTGGGACAAGGCTTTATCTGACTACTCCGACTGGTGAAAGGGTTGGGTTTACGTTTGCACCGCAGAAACACACAATTCCTGGTCTTACTTATTACACACCTAGTTGGGTGGCAGATTCCGGGGTGAATTATACCTTTTCTTCAGCAGATGCAAAACTGACTTTGGCTGGTAATCGCTTCTATGACCTGAAGACGGGCCATGCTTATAATCCTGGCAGTGGGGAGTTTGATGGTGCTGATTACACGCTCTCCTCGGCAGAGGGTACTGTTTATCACCTGAGTTCTGGTGGTGGTGTTACTGAGCAAATTGGGGTTAATGGTACACGTCTAATATATAGCGATAGTGGTATTACTAGTTCCACTGGGGAAACGGTACGTTTTGTCAAGGATGGTGCTGGCAGATTAACGCAGATTACTGCTCCAGATGGTAGTTTGGTAACTTACAGCTATGACACCGAAGGTAATTTGGTATCAGCCCGTAATCTTGCATCTGGACAAGCTAGCCGTTATGGCTACTCCCTCTCTCCCTCCCTCCCTCACTCCCTCACTCCTCTTCTCACTTTAGCAACGGGAACACCTGGGACAGGAGGAGAAGCGATCGCCTATTCTACGAATACACCGCAAGTATCGTCCATCAACGCGGATTTGGGTGGTGCAGTGTTATGGAATAATAAGACTACCACTTCAGTTGGTAACGAACGTTATACCTTCAGTTTGCGCGATAGCGAACTCAATTCTACTGCTACAGGTATTGTGTTGGTTGGCGTGGATGTCTCAGAGGGCGGTGTCTCTGTTCTCAATGGTTTGAGTCCTGTTGCAGCATCGGGTGGTTATGCACTGTATGCAATTGAGAAAGCTGGCTTGAATTTACTGCAAGTTGCAGGTAATGGCGCGTATAACTTGCAATTGGCGATCGTTGGGGATGTCAACCGCGATGGCAGAGTTGATGGGGTGGATAGTGGATTGTTAGAAGGGGCGATCTCTTCTGGGGTTTACAGTGCTACTTACGATTTCAACCGCGATGGTGTCATTAATGCTGCTGATGTGCAGATTCTCGGTAGTAATTATGGGTTTAGGGCAAATCAGGCTCCTGTAGTCACTTCTACATCTGTGCTAACGCATACTGATTTATCAACTAGCATTGCCCTGGATAAATTAGCTACTGACCCTGAAGGCGATCGCATCTTTTACCGCATCATCAATCCCGTGAATGGGACGGTAACGTTTACTCCAGATGGTCATTCTGCACGGTTTACACCAAATGCTGGTTATTCGGGAACGGCAAGTTTTGAAGTTGTTGCTGATGATGGGTTTAGTAGTTCTGCACCTGCTTTGGTGACGGTGAATGTTAGCAATGCGGCGTTGGTAAATCTTGATTTTGCACGGCGCGGTTTGCGGTTGGATGCGGGTGAAAGTGCTGATTTGGTGGTGGTTGGGGATTTTGCTGACCAACAAGATGTGATTCTGCCTTATTCGTATTTGCAGTTGGCATCGGATAATACTGCGGTGGCGGCGGTGTCTGCGGGTAAGGTGATGGGGTTAAGTGATGGGGTGTCTGTGCTGAGTGCGGCGCGGAATGGTATTCAGGCGGTGACGGCGCTGAGGGTGGGTGAACTTGGTGCGCCGACAAATCAAGCCGAGTTTAATGTGGTACTTGCTGAAACCAATGGGCTAAATGTGTATCCCAAAGCCGTGACACTGGTAGAAGGCATTACACGCAAAATATTGGTTGGTATCAATGAAGTAATGGATTCGCCAGATTTAAGAACAGCAGCTTCTGGCACTCGCTACTTCGTGAGTAATCACAATATATTACAAGTAACTCCAGATGGGTTGATAACTGCAACAGATGAAGGCGTAGCGAATGTAACTGTTATTCATGGTGCAGCAGAGTATGTAATTCCCGTGCAGGTAGAGATTCCACATCTAAATTCCGCGACTTTAGGTGTTAATGGTGGTGTGGTACAAGCCATTGATGGGTCAATGGTTATGGTTGCTCCTGGTGCTTTAAAAGGGGAGAGTAATGTCAGCATTCAACAGATAAGTAAGGAAAACCTGACGACACTACCAATTACAGAAGACAAATTCTCGATTGCTGGGGCATTCAAATTAGATGTGGGTGATAAACCTTTAGATATACCTGTCCAATTGGCAATTCCTGCACCTAATGATTTAGCTACTGGTCAAGAAGTTTTCTTTATCCGCCAAACAGAACTACCAGATGAAACTGGTACTCTAAAATCTGTTTGGATACTTGAAGAATCTGGGATTGTTGGCGATGATCGCATGATTCGCACTCAGTCACCACCTTGGGCAGGTGCATTTACTTCTGGAACATTTGCCTATATAGTTCCAAAAACTGATAACTCTGAAGTCATAGCCTTAGGTATAGCGACGAGCCTTGCAGCAGGATTTGCATTTGCAAAGCTTTCACCCAACATATTGATAGCAGGTGCTGTTATAGGAATTGGTTTAATTACATTAGGGTATTTGCTATCTGAGCAGCTAAATAAAAAAGATGTAGAGATAGTCTCAATACCACAAGTAGGGTTACCTTATACAACCAAAGCAAATATCCAACTTAATCTTGACCAAATCAAATCAAGGGTTACTCCTAGTGCCATAATTCAAGTTCCACCGCCTCCAGTAGTAACAAATATCACACCAATAGCTGAAAACGTAGCATTAGACTTTGATGAACAAGGAGCGTTTTTGCGTGTAACGGGTCATAACTTTGGAAACAAACCCGAAAACCTGAAAGTTGATTTAAAATTTGGTCTTCAAACTTTTGAGCAAGGCGGCATCATCATACTAGACCCAGAAGCAGAAGGCAAAGAAGAATTAAAATTCCGTCTCCCTGATTTTCTACCTTACAACAATGATGTAAGCTTTACAATTGCGCGGCAGATACCCTCACAAATAGGAACACCAGTAGAGGAAGAGAGTGAGCTAGTTAAGGTTCCTGTTCCTGTTTGTATTGAAACTGCTGTTACAGTTAATGCACTGAGCGATACTGTTAAATTAATTAATGCGCTCAATCCCAAACAAGTAATTACAGATGCAGGTGTTGAAAATCTTCTATTAGCGAGTATTCCTGTAGGAACTCCTGACAAGAAAGACAACCCTAGATATATTGCTACTACCAGTGATGCCTCTGTTGCTTACGTACCTTTAATGGGATCTGGTGAGATTGCGGTAGTAGATGTAGTAGGAATGCGACCATTGGACGTAGACCCCACTAAAGAAGGCATTAACTCTATTCGCTTACAAAATGCGGCTGGTGCGGCACCTGCTGATATTGTTATTCATCCAAATAATAAGTTTGCCTATGTAGCAGACAGAAACAAAGGGCAGATTTTTGTTCTAGATATCGATCCTTCGTCACCAAATTATAACAAGCACATTAGTACCATTCCTATCAATAATGCGCTGTCTGGGATACGCCAGATGGCAATGAATAGTGATGGCACTCGCTTGTTTGTGACCATAGCTAATAGTTCTAAACCCGGTAAAGGTACAATTTCAGTTATCAACATTGACCCCAATGACCGACCCAGCAACGGAGTGCAAGTAAATACCCGCAAATGGCATCAACAAATTGGTGAAATTGAAACATCAGCAGGAGTAGAAGGCATTTCTGCTACTCCCGAAGTAGACAAGATGATTTTCACCAATCGTTTGAAAGATGCTGAAGGATATGGGGTTTTGACAATTACCAAAGATGACCCCAGTCAATTTACAGCTACTATAAAGT
Source organism: Nostoc sp. DedSLP03 (assembly GCF_034530815.1). Lineage (NCBI taxonomy): Bacteria > Bacillati > Cyanobacteriota > Cyanophyceae > Nostocales > Nostocaceae > Nostoc > Nostoc sp. DedSLP03. The sequence goes on along the minus strand of NZ_JAVRCK010000151.1, from coordinate 5,470 downwards.
ATGCTCAGTTAAATTTAGGTAGTATTTATGATTATTTTGATGTCAACGAAGCAGTAGCCGTCTCGATGATACGCGATCCTGGCAACGGTGAGGAGTATGCTTTTGTTGCAGGTCGCAATGGTCGAAATTTTGGCAGTGGAATTGAAAGTATTGATGGGTCAAAAGCTGGTAGCAGTATCGGGATTATCAAAGACCCATTAGGTGATAACCCTCAATTAATTGCAGCTACTCGACCAATTCCAATGGGGCTTACCCAAGACTTAGCTATTACTAGTGATAACCGATACTTATACGCAACTAATCCAGGTGTTAACGGTACTTTCGTGTATGATGTCCAGGAAATTATTAAAACTATCAAGGAGAAATCGTCTCAGCAGTTAAGTGACAAGCCGCTTGATGAACTGAACTCAGCCGTTGGTATTGCTGCTAACTTTGGCTCAGGTAGCAGTGCTAGCGCTCTTGGTATTGGTGCTTCCTTTGGATTGGGAATCGCCTCAACAAGACCTTTACTGAACTTAATTCAACCTATCCAGGTGATTAATGAAGAGACACTGACACCGACATTCCAATGGAATTTTGCAGGGATAACAGACGATGTATTAAATATATGTTACAACCCGACAAAAGAAGAAGAAGTTAAAGAAGTTAATCTCTATGTCAGTGTATTTCCTAAAGGTCAAGGATTGTTGCCAAAGGACAGGTGGCCAGAGTTAAAGGATATACCAGCAACACAAGACAACAGACTAATCAATGACTACAACTCTAATCGCATCCTGACTGCCAAGTGGACGAAGAGCATTGTAGCAGCTTCAAGTGAACAAGGAGTTTGGACTTGGAATGGTGGAAGTAAAATTGGCAGCAATGATGAATTTATTCTTCCAGATAATCTCACTCTAACATCTGGCCAAGATTATTACTGGGCTGTGGAAGCTGTTACTGATAAAGGCAAGAAATATATTGTTGAAAATGGTGAATTTGAGACTCCATTACCAGAAGCTACTAACAACGAAACATTTACTAGTATCACAATCTTAACTCGTGGTGTTGAGCCTACCTTTGGTTATAAAGTTGATGACCAAATTGAAGAGATAGCTAAACATATTGCAGGTAAAGATGGTGCTGTTTTAAAATACAATGCGAATACTGGTACATGGCAACAATTTGGTGATAAATCGTCGCAGAGAGGTCAACCATTAGTACTATTAGCCGACTGGATAGAAGCTGCTCCTGACCAAACTAAATTTTACAATGCTGGGTTTGCGGAAGCTGCGGCAGATACTCTGTTTGCGTCGCTGGTACAGTTAGACCAGAGGTATGCTAACACGATTGGAGATGATAGCCAGGGAGCTATTTTTGACTCACGGCTACATTTTATTGGTTTTGGTCAGGGTGCGGTAGTTAACAGCGAAATTATTCAACGTTTGGGTACTTATTTCCCGAATGCAGGTGGTATTGATTCTGTTAACCGCGACCTGCAAATGACTACCATCGACCCCCATGATTATGATGAAAATTCTCCCGCCGGAAATTTCCGAAATATTCTTGACCCAGTAATAACAGTTTGGAAAAATGTCACTTTTGCAGATAACTACTATCAAGAAGCTAGCGGTTCCCAAACACTTGCAGGTCGTCAACTTACTGATAGAATTACATCTCCTGTTACGTATAATTCAAATGCGGATTTAAATGTTAATCTTTCTCAATGGGCTGGTTTTGATCTGGATGACCCTAAAGGTAGCGCACATCGACTGGCTTTAACGTGGTATGCAGGAACGGCAGATTTAAACGAAACCAAAATCGGTGATGATATTTACCGCCGCCTAGGTGATTTAGAAGTTGCTAAAGCTAAGAATGGAACAAATACAACTCCTTGGTATACTCCTGACCATACCGATGCGAATTTGATTCACGGTGCGGATAATGCACCTTGGGAGGGTATTGGTACGGGTTGGTTCTATTCAGTTCTCGGTGGTGGTTCGGAGTTGCGTCCATACGTGATGTCAACTAACAATACTAAACAAACAAGACAGGAACTTGCTGGACAAGAATTTGTGATACAAGACCCTATTACAGGGGAATCTAGACAATCGAATAACTTTGAATTATATATCAACAGTAATCGCGTTGCTGTAGATTACGATAATACTAAAGAACGCCAGATGCGCGGTGACTTTGCAGTTCCCACGCTGTTTAATGGGAATTTCGATGCGGTTAAGTTCAATGCAGGGGAACAGCAAAATATTGCTGGTTGGTCTTTATACAATGGCGAAAATAATAATTTAACCCAGGCTTCTTTGGTTGATTGGCGTACAATAAATGGTTTAATGACACGTTGGGATGGAGCAGATAGTCTTAATTATCTGGAGAAGTTAGGCATTAATCCTTTTGCTGCGGATTACCAGCCAAATTATGCTTTAAGGTTACAAGATAATCAAAGTATTATTCATGACCGCTTTGTTGTTCCTGATTGGGGTGTGCTGCGGTTTAATTTGCATGTTGCAAATCCTAATGGTGGAACTGTTACAGTTTCTATTCAAGGTGATGCTGATGGTTATCGAAACTTCCAACAAATAGGCACTATTGATTTAAGGGTGGCAGATGGTAGGGCAAATCCAGGTGATGCATCAGAAACTCCTTACCGTTTGGGTTATCCTGATACCGATATCAATCGAATTGGTTATGGAACTAGAGGGTTTGAGACTTTCCACGTAGATATTCCTGATGAGCTACGGAGTAGAGCAGCAACCCTTAAATTTGAGGTTAATGGCAATATTATTTACCTAGATGATGTTTTCTTCAAGAGCGAACATCTTCTTTTAGGTAACCCAACATTAAATGAACAGGAGGCAAGGCCTGATGCAGAAACTAATGCTAACAATTATTTGATTGAAAAACCGCAGTATTCGTTGTCTTACAATGAAAGTAAAAAAGAACCAAATTGGGTAAGTTGGAAACTCAATCAAAGCTGGTTAGGAGATACACCAAGACCAAATTCCGAAAGGTCTCCAGTGCCAACAGATTATCCAGGCAATCCTGACAACTATCCTTGGTTACCTGATAACTCTCTTCCTTCAAACTTAGAACGTGCAAATGGCATTGAGTATTTAGGTAGCAGATTTGACCGCGGTCATATTGCGCCCAATGCAGACCGCAACAGGATTGAGAAAGATCAGTTTGCAACCTTTTTGACAACCAACCTCTTACCGCTAGACCCAGACAATAATAGACAAGGAACAGCTTGGGCTGCATTGGAACGTTTCAGCAGTGGAATTGTCAAAAGAGGGAATAAAGAACTTTATATTATCGCTGGTGGAGCCGCCTCTGAAAATTATTCACCTGGTGAGGTCTACCCTGGCAATCCTCTGAATTTTGAGCGAATTTACATTCCTGAAGAAACTTGGAAAGTTATTGTCGTCCTCAACCCTGGTCAGAGTTTAGCTGATATCTCTGTTAATACACCTGTAATTGGCATTGTAACTCCAAATTTTAGCAATCCTCGCACACCAGATGAGCCTGTTGCTGACTGGTCAGCATACATTAGAAGCGTTGATTACATTGAAGAAATAACAGGACTTGACTTACTCTCTAATTTGCCAGATGACATTGAACGAGATATTGAAAGGAAAGAGTATTCTGGTCCAACAACTGTCCAAGGATTTTTGATGCAACCGTCAGCGAACCTCTTAGCTGATGAAGCTAGATTGTCAAATTCCATACAGTTCATCACAATGGTCGTTCCTGACAATACCATCAGGCATAATCGTTTGGCAAAAGAAGCATCCATCAAGGATACTACCTCTAAGGTTAGCTCCGCTGAAATTAGCCCCCTCCAAATTGGCATCACTGAGGTCAGCCTCAGTCAAATCAGCCCCCCTGAAAACAGTATTAACAAGGACAGCTTCACACAATTTCGCCTCTATCAAGACAGCGTTATCAAGACCAGCGCTTCGCAAATTCGCACTGCTCAGGTCAGCCCTACTCAAATCGGCTCCATCCAACCCAGACTCAATCAAACTAGCTTTTCTCAAATTAGCTCTGCTGAAATCAGCACCAATCAAATCAACCTCACACAAATTGGTTCTCTCAAGAATGGCTTCGACCAAGTTGACACCACCCATATTAGCGTTATCCAAAATGGCTCTACTCAAGTTGGCACCTTCCAAGTCAGTACCAACCAATTCAGCACTATGCAAATTCGCTCCAACCAAGATAATGCCTCTCAAGTTGGCATCTCTCAACTCAATCCATTGCAAATTTACTCCACTGAAATCCCTTTCCCCAGCAGCATATCGCTGGAGCAACTCTTCAGCATCCATAACTTAAGTCCTGCATTAATTAACATATTCCAAGATAACTCACTCAACCTGTGGCAAACTCTTTTCGATCCCACTACCCCCTTTGACCTCACTCTCCAAATCGAAGATCTCCCCACAGGACAACTAGCCGAAGCCCAAATCACCAACTACGACACCCTTGGTCGCCCCAACGGTGGTACAATCCTCATCGACGATGATGCCAACGGAATCGGCTGGTTCATCGACCCCACCCCCTACGACAACACTGAATTCACCCAAACCCTCACTGACACAGCCTTCCGCGCCACCACAGGCGACGCATACGGCAAATACGACCTGCTAACCAGCATCCTGCACGAAATGGGACACCTAGCAGGCATCATCTCCGGCTACACTGAATTTGACCGCCACATCCAAACCGTCAACGGTTCCAAACTCTTCATAGGCGACAACTTCACCGCCACCCTCACTAATGACGGCAGCCACCTCGATTCTAAACTGTATCCCTTCGACCTAATGAACACCTCCCTCTCCCCAGGTGTCCGTAAACTCCCCTCCCTTATCGACCTGCAAATCCTGAACGCAGTCCGCTCCTTGGAGTGGGGGAGTGGGAGAGTGGGAGATGGGGGGAATGCCTTGCAAGCGCCTCTCAACTCCGACCCCCTAATCGGCATCCTCAACGGCGACTTCGACACCCAAACCGACTGGTCAACTCGTGGTGCAGCCAACATCCTCAACTCCCAAGCCGTCCTCACCGAAGACTCCCCCTTTAACAGCAACTTTACCCAAAACTTCATCATCCCCTCACACGCCAAATACCTGCAATTCACCATCCTTGACACCCAACTAGGAACCAACGAATTTGCCCCCAACGATGCCTTTGAAGTCGCCCTATTAGATGCCCGCACCCTCACCCCCCTAGTCGGCACATCCATAGGACTCACCCAAACCGACTCCCTCCTCAACCTCCAGCAAACCGGCAATGCATACTTCAGCGATCAAGTCAAGATAGCAGGTGCAAACACCTCCGGCGACAAAATAGCCCTGAACACACCGCGCACCGTCAAAATCGACATCAGCAACATAGCTCCTGGAACCCTTGCCACCTTATACTTTGACCTACTATAGGAATCATATTTGATTTCTGAAAAAGACTACGAGATAATACGGAGGAA